>JAAURZ010000294.1 GCA_012031955.1 Bacteroidia bacterium | reverse complement strand
CGGGGCACGGCTCCGCCATCGCGCAAGTGTACAACCATATCATTATGCCGTTGGCGAATCACAACGACAAAGAGACACAGATCATTTGGGGTATACGCGACTTCGAACATCGTTTTCGGCGAAAGCCGGAAGGAATGTGGCTTGCCGAAACTGCCGTGGACGTGGAGACGCTTGAATTGTTGGCGAGCCATCAAATCAAGTACACCGTGCTTGCGCCGCGGCAGGCGAGGGCATTCCGGAAAATCGGGGAGGAAGAATGGATTAAGACAGAATCCACGGGCATCGATCCGCGCCGGCCCTATCTTTTTAAACTGCCTTCAGGGCAATCGATTGTCCTGTTTTTTACGACGGTGATATTTCTCAGGCGGTTGCCTTCAACGGCCTGCTCAACGACGGTAAAAAGTTCGCCGACAGTCTCATCGATTCGTTCGACAAAAAAGCAGAAGGCCCCCAGTTAGTTCACCTCGCTACCGACGGCGAAACATATGGCCACCACCACAAGCACGGCGAAATGGCCCTCGCTTATTGCCTTGACAACATTGATCGCAACCGGCACTCGCACCTGACCAACTACGCCGAGTTTCTGTCTATGGTGCCGCCGGTCTTTGAAGCACTCATTCATGAGAACAGCTCGTGGAGTTGCGTGCATGGCGTGGAACGCTGGCGTGTAGACTGCGGCTGCAACACCGGCGGCAAGCCGGAATGGAATCAGAAATGGCGGAAGCCGCTGCGCGAATCGCTCGATTGGCTACGCGACCAGTTGTCGGAAGTGTACCTGCGCAAGGCGTCGAAAATTCTGAAAGACCCATGGTCGGCGAGAAATGATTACATCAATGTGATACTCGACCGCACGGAAGAGAACATCAAAAAATTCCTCGACAAACATGGCATCGAAGCCGTAGAACCGAACCGCGTGTTCCGGCTCATGGAAATGCAGCGCCATGCCATGCTCATGTATACAAGCTGCGGTTGGTTCTTCGATGAGATTTCCGGTATAGAGACCACGCAGATATTGCAGTACGCATGCCGCGCCATTCAATTGGCAAGCCAGATAGCCAACGCGTCGCTGGAAGATGAGTTTCTTCGCCGGCTCGACGAAGCGCACAGTAACCTGACCACCATCGGCACGGGCGCGCAAGTATATCGCCGTTTCGTGGAGCCGTCCAAAACAAACCTGCAGCGCGTGGGCATGCACTACGCCGTGTCGTCGTTGTTCGAAGACGACCTGGAAGCGTTCCCTGTATTCAACTACACAACCAAGAACGAGTTTTTCGTTCGCAAGGATGCGGGCGAGCAACGGCTCACCCTCGGCGTCACCAAAGTAAAATCCAACGTAACACGTTCCGAAAAAAGATTCGCTTTCGCGGTCGTGTACATGGGCAAGCACAACATTATCGGCAACATCTCGCTGGACATGGAGGAAGAAAAGTTCGCCAGCATGCAGGTGCGCATGGTGTCGGCGTTTGAAGCCGGCAAGCTCGGCGACGTGATCGGCCTCATGCAGATTTATTTCGGCCCTGAGAAATATACGTTGTGGCAACTCTTTAAAGATGAGAAAAGAAAAGTGCTGGACACCATCACGCAGCAAAGCATGGACGAACTCAAAGAGTCGCTGCGCCGCGTGTACAACCGCGACTATCCGCTCGTTACAGCCTTGGCCAACAACGACATACCGATTCCCACTGCTTACCGCACCTCATTTGAGTTTATACTCAACGACGATCTGCTGAACTGTTTCCGCACGGACCGTATCAACTTCAAGGAGTTCGAACGGGTAATCGGCGAATTATCGAAGTGGGAAATGAAAATAGAAGATCCCGGCAAAGTGGAGCGCCTGGCGGGCGAGAGCATCTTCAAAGAACTGAAGCGCATCAGCGACGAACGCGGCAACGTGCGTAGAGTAGAACGCCTCAACAGGCTGTTTCCGTTGTTGAAAAAATTCAGGCTCACGCCCAATCTTTACAAAAGCCAGAACTTGTATTTCGAGATTTCGCGCCACACAGTTATCAGCGACGACTCGCCGGAGTGGGCCGCGCAGTTCAAGTTGCTGGGCGATAACCTGGGCGTGAAAGTCGAAGCCTGATCTTAATCAAACATGATTTCATCGAGCAGCGACCGTAGTTCGTTGCGCGTTTTTTGCTGGCCGGTTTGTGCGGCAAGTGCGATGCCGCCATGCAGTGCCGCTACCGCTTTTTCTTTCAGGTTCAGCGCGTTGTACAACGTGGCGACATGATAATATACCGGCAGGTAATCGGGGTGATGCGCCAGTATGTGTTCAAAATGTTGGCGGGCAAGTTCAGGTTCCTCGGCGCGGTATTCCAGTGCCAACGCATAGTAGTTAAACGGGTCGTCCGGATCTTCTTGAAGGTGCGCTTTTAACTGTTTTAAGCGGTCCGAATTCATGCAGAATTTAAGTTTTGGTGGTTCGAATTTCGGATTTAATCATTTATCTTGAGCCCGGTTTGAAAAAATTTGAGGGATTAAGCCAACCGCCTTATTGGTAATGAAGATATTAGTTTGCATTTCACACGTTCCTGACACCACCTCCAAGATTAACTTCATAGAGAACAACACCAGGTTTGATACAAACGGTGTACAATTCATAATCGGCCCATACGACGACTATGCGCTGGCACGCGCCATCGAGCTTAAAGACTCAGTTGGTGGCACCACGGTTACAGTGCTGAATGTTGGTGCGGCGGATACAGAGCCGACCATACGCAAAGCGCTCGCCATCGGCGCCGATGACGCGATCCGCATCAACGCCGCGCCGACGGACTCATTTTTTGTAGCCGCGCAGATTGCCGCCGTCGCCAAAGAAGGCGCCTATGACCTCATACTTATGGGCCGCGAGTCCATTGACTACAATGGTGGCGTGGTGCATGGCATCGTGGGCGAGCTGTTGGGAATGCCCTCGCTTTCGCCCGTGATGAAGCTGGACATTGAAGGAAATACCGCCAAGATGGCGCGCGAAATTGAAGGCGGAAAAGAATACCTCGAAGTAAACCTGCCGCTCGTGGCCGGTTGCCAGGAACCGATTGCCGAGTGGAAAATCCCCAACATGAGGGGCATCATGTCCGCCCGCACCAAGCCGCTTAAGGTTGTTGAACCACAAGCTGTAGATAGCGGCGTAAAAGCCAAGCAGTTTGAATTGCCTCCTGCAAAAGGTGCTGTTAAGATGATAGCGCCCGACAACGTGCAGGAGTTGGTAACCCTGCTCAAGAACGAAGCAAAAGTGTTGTGATAAATCCACACAAAGTCGAAAGAATAGCAACGAATTGATATGGCGATACTGGTATTTGTAGAAAGCGCTGACAACAAGATAAAGAAAACCTCGCTAGAGGCTGTCGCCTATGCCAATGCCATGGGCGGACCGGTAACGGCGATTGCCTTGGGATCGGTAGACAAAACCGAACTGGAAGCGTTGGGCAAGTACGGTGCACAAAAAGTGTTGCACGCAGCCGACGACCGACTGAACCAGGGCGTAATACAAGCCTACGCCACCGTGCTGGCCAAAGCCATGCAAGACGAACAAGCCACCACACTGGTGCTTGCCACGTCGTCGTTGGGAACGCCGGTTGCCGCGCGCGTGGCACGCGCATCGACGCAAGCCTCGCCACCAACGTAGTGGCGCTTCCCGATACCGGCAGCGCATTTGTAGTGAAGAGAAGTATCTATACTGGAAAAGCATTTGCCCACGTGGAGCTCACCAAAGCAAAGAAAGTGATTGCAATAAAGAAGAATGCGGCTGAAGCGCGCGAAACAGGCGGCAATGCGTCCGTGAGTCCCTATGAAGTTACACTCACCGACGCGGACTTTTCTGCAAAGATCACATCCACCGAAAAAGCCACCGGCGAAATATTGTTACCCGAAGCTGAAATTGTGGTATCTGGCGGGCGAGGTATGAAAGGACCCGAACATTGGGGCATGCTGGAAGCGCTTGCCAAAACGTTGGGCGCCGCCACGGGCTGCAGCAAGCCCGTGTCGGACATGGGCTGGCGGCCACATCACGAGCACGTGGGTCAAACCGGCGTGAAGGTGAGCCCGCAATTGTATATTGCCGTTGGCATATCAGGCGCCATACAGCATCTTGCAGGCGTGAACTCTTCTAAAGTAATCGTAGTCATCAACAAAGATCCGGAAGCACCCTTCTTCAAAGCCGCCGACTACGGTATTGCCGGCGACGCGTTTGACGTGGTGCCTAAACTGACGGAAGCGATTCAGGCAATCAAGTAGCGTCAAGGAAACAAAAAGAAAGACCCTCGTGAAGAAGATAAAGCTCGAAATATTAGGCCTCTCGTCCAGTCAGTCACAGACCGGATCGTTTGCCCTGGTATTGGGAGAAACAGAAGGCAATCGCCGGCTGCCTATCATAATCGGCATGTTTGAAGCACAGGCCATAGCCATTGAAATAGAGAAGATCATTCCGAACAGGCCCATGACCCATGACCTGTTCAAGTCGTTTTGCCAACAACTTTCACTTCA
>JAAURZ010000293.1 GCA_012031955.1 Bacteroidia bacterium | reverse complement strand
AAGGGTCCTCACAAGGGACCCTTTTTGTTTCATTAAAGTGTTGGTAATGTCTTCTTCATCTTGACTTTCTATCTTTAGCTGCACTAAATCCATCCCTCATGATTCGAATCACGCTCGTTGTTTTCTTCGCCGCAATCCTTTTAGCCTGCAATTCCCGCGAGGATGCCGCACCGCTGTCCGAAGATGTTCGGAACTCTACGATGCAGCCCTCAAGCCATTCTACCATGGCGTTGCGTCCGGGGATCCTTTGCCCGATCGTGTGGTCATTTGGACGAGGGTAACGCCGGCTACAGCTGTGCTTGACGTTGAGGGCAGTTGGGAAATTTCGGAGTACGAAGACTTCCACGAAGTGGCGGCGCGCGGCGCGTTCAGCACGTCACCCTCCAACGATTATACTGTAAAGATCGATGTGCAAGGTTTGCAGCCTGCGCGGTATTATTACTATCGCTTTCATGCGCTTGACGCAACGTCACCCACCGGGCGCACAAAGACTGCACCTGCGGGTGATACCGACAGTTTGAAATTTGCAGTTGTGAGCTGCAGTAATTGGGAGTTCGGCTATTTCAATGCGTACGACTGCATCGCCGACAGGGAGGTAGACGTGGTACTTCATCTCGGCGACTTCATATACGAATACGGCACGGGCCAGTACGGCGATAGTACGATCGGTCGCACTGTGCTGCCACCGTTCGAAATAATTTCGTTGAGAGATTACCGTACCAGGTACTCGCAGTACAGACTGGACGAGGGCTTGCGAAATCTGAGTGCGCGCCACCCCATGATTTCGATCTGGGACGACCATGAGATTGCCAACAACAGCTACTCGGAGGGCGCGCAAAACCACCAGGATGACGAAGGGCCGTACAGCGACCGGAGGGAAGCTGCAAAAAAGGCATACTATGAATGGCTCCCCATCAGGGAGGGCGGCAAGCACTACCGGTCGTTCAACTATGGTTCGCTGGCTGAAGTCATCATGCTGGACGAGCGGCTTGAGGGGCGCACAAGGCCTCCTGAAAGCACGAGCGACACCAGTTATGCATCGCCCGATCGGCACATGCTGGGAGAAGAACAGTTAAGCTGGTTTGAGACACGCCTGATCGACTCAACAGCGCAATGGAAAGTGATCGGCAACCAGGTGATATTTTCTGAGGTCGATCAGTCCAGGGTCTACCCGAAAAGCCCGCGCAACCTCGACAGTTGGGATGGCTATCCTGCTGAACGCAAGCGCATCGTGGCGTATATCCGTGACAAGCGGATTGACGACATCATCTTCGTGACCGGCGACACGCACGCGTCGTGGGCATTCGAAGTGGCTCCAGATCCGATGCACAGCTATGATGCAATGACTGGCGTTAGGTTGCCATTGCCGTTGAGTTTGGCACCACCAGTGTGTCGTCGTCGAACTGGGATGAATATGAAGCCGCAGATTCGGTGATAGCAAGTGAAAAGCAACTGATGATGGCAAATCCACACCTCAAATTTGGAAATGCTCGCGATCATGGGTATTTGTTGCTTTCTCTTTATCCCACACATGCATCGGCGGACTGGATGTATGTGAACACGCTACGCAGAATTGACAAGGGCGAGCGTCGCGGCATGCGTGCGGATGTTCGGAGTGGGACAAATCAAGTGCGGTTGCGCGCAGGTGTGCAGTAGGATAAATGCAAACATATTGGCGTTGCAGGGGTTGACGTTTGGCACAAAGCTTGTATTCATAGGCAAAACGTTTAGCCATGAAAAGAGCGCTTCTGATAGGCATCGTCGTGAGTGTTGCGGCGATGTCTCCGGCGATGGCCTACATTTCAGCCATCGCTATCCAAGCCGAGAATGCATCGATGCAAGTGTACGTGAACGGCAAGTTGTACAATCAACTTCCAGGAAATTTGTGCGCATCAAGAGCATGCCTGGTCTGTTTCACGTGGAAGTGAAAGTACTCAACCCGTATGACAAGCGGTGGTACTTGATAAAGCAGGATATAAGTGTCGACAAAGGATTTGAAACGCATTACAAGGTGGTGTTTGTGAAAGGCCTTCGGCCATGGATCAAACAGGTGAAGCGGTTTCCTGTTTACAGTCGATACTTTCTCAATCCATCGCTATACAATCGCCACCCAATTTCGTAGTTGTGTCAAACAAGAAAGGCCGGTTAGTTACCGGCCTTCCAGGCATTAGCTATTCGTTCTTTTCCTATTTCTTGTTTCTCTTCGACAACACTACTACGGCAATAATTATCAGCGCAATTGCAAAGGCGTCGCGGCCGTGCATATGAAAGTGCCAGCCATCAAACACGCCGAAAATTGAACCAAAGACGGCGCCGATTGCACCAAACACCGCTCCGAAAACAGCACCGATCGCACCTATCACGGCTCCGAACACACCAAACACAACGCCGAAAACTGCACCAACAATGCCGATAATTACAGGGAAGAAAAAGATACAGCCGATTACAATGACTAGCGTGGTAAGTGTTTTTGTGGCCATGGCGACAAGGGTTTGGTGATTATTTCACGGGAAACTCCCTGTTAAAGTTGTGGAAATGACAATTAAAAACAAAGCGGCCCAGGGTGTGGGCCGCTTGAATTTTGACTAGAACGCGTACTCGCCCTTCTGAATCACATGGTCGGCGATCTTCCTGCGCGCTTCTTTCAGGTTGTAAGGGTCTATTTTGGTAAACCGTTTCAATCCCAGCAGCATCAGGCGCAATTCGTCGCCATCGGCGAATGAGGTGATGGCCTGTCTTCCCGCGGATGCGGCTCGTTCCACTGCCTCCTGCAGATACACCAGGGCTATCTCCTTCTGAATGTCGCATGCCGCCTCTCCGCGCAAGGCAATGAGTTTCTCCACACGCAGCAAAGTAGACTCGGCCACGTACAGCTCGATGAGCATGTCGGCGAGATTCATGAGTATCTCCTGTTCGTCGGACAGTTTCATCATAAATTTCTGAACTGCTGCGCCTGCGATCATAAGACCTGCCTTTTTCAAGTTGGTCAGCACTTTCTTTTCTTTCACAAAAACGCCTTCGTCGTCACTCGCGCCAAAATCGGGTATGGCCATTAGCTCCTTTTGAACTGCCATAGCAGGCGTCATCAGGTCGATGTGCCCTTTCATGGCACGTTTGAGCAGCATGTCGAGTGTGAGAATGCGGTTGATCTCGTTGGTGCCTTCGAAAATCCTGTTGATACGCGCGTCGCGGTACGCGCGATCCATCGGGCCTTCGGCAGAGAAGCCCATGCCGCCGTAAATCTGTACACCCTCATCCGTGGTGAAGTCGAGCACCTCGCTCGTGATCGCAAAACCGTCGGGCAGCCACTTCTTTCCCAGCGCGCGCGGCACGTCGAGCAGCACGGCGGGACGATCTCGGTGAGATCCGAGCCGGGACAGGGCGCCGAGTTCGCCGTGACGCTTCCGCTGCGCCCGGCGCGGCAGCAGCGCCCGTGACCGCCTCAGGCCAACCCAGCACTGGCGGGCAAATTCAGGCCGACCCCGCCAGCAATTCACTCATCATCACCGCACCCGAGCCGCAATACCGCCAGATGCGTGCAGTGATTGATCGCTTGGATCAGCGCCGCGCACAAGTCTTTGTGGAATCGCTGATTGCCGAAGTTAACTCAGATCGCGCCGCAGAATTTGGCATTCAGTGGCAAGGCGCATTGGGTAAAAATGGCGATAAAAACATCGGCCTACTCGGCACGAACTTCGGCGCAGGTGGCAATAACATCATCAGTCTGGCCACAGGTGCAGCAGCTGGCACGGTCTCGCCCGGCAAGGGCATCAATTTCGGCCTGGCCCGCGAAACCAATGGCGTGTATGTGCTCGGCTTTCTCGCTCGCTTTTTGGAGAGCACGGGCGATGGCAATGTCTTGTCCACACCGAATTTGCTGACCCTCGACAACGAAGAAGCCAAAATCGTCGTCGGTCAAAACGTGCCCTTCGTTACGGGTCAATTCACCAACACGGGCGCCAGCGGCGGCGGCGCGACCAATCCGTTCCAAACGATTGAGCGCAAAGATGTGGGTTTGACACTGCGCGTCAAACCCCAGATCAGCGAAAACGGCACGGTGCGCTTACAAATTTTCCAAGAAGTCTCCAGCGTGCAAGCCAGCTCCGTCAACTCTGCCAGCGGCCTCATCACCAACAAACGCTCCATTGAGAGCAATGTGATCGTAGAAGACGGCGGCATCATCGTGCTCGGCGGTTTGCTCTCGGATGAGTTCTCGGGCAACCAAGAAAAAGTGCCGGGCGTGGGCGATGTGCCCTTCTTTGGCAACCTGTTCAAAAGCGAAGCTCGGACTCGCAGAAAAACCAATTTGATGGTATTTTTACGACCACTGGTGGTGCGCGATGCGCAGCAAACCGAACCTCACGCCGTCGGCGCCGTACTCGTCCAACAAGTGCAGGCAGTCCGGCGAATTGCCCAAGGTCTTCGACAATTTGCGGCCCTTGGAGTCCCGGATCAGGCCCGTGAAGAAAAACGTTCCGGAACGGCGGTTTGCCAGTGAAGGTGTAGCTC
>JAAURZ010000292.1 GCA_012031955.1 Bacteroidia bacterium | reverse complement strand
TCGGGCGCAAGGCCCGGAAGTGGCAAACCGTGCGCTTCCGCCTTGTCGGCGTTGATGAGGCCCGCCCCGCCTGAGGTGGCCATGATGCCGACGCCACGCCCACGCGTGGGTGCCCGCGTCTTGGCGAAAAGGCTCGCGATTTCCATAGCGGACTCGAGTGTGTCGGTGGCAATCGCGCCGGCGTCTTCGAAAGCGGCCGCGTATGCCGCCGCCGCGCCAACCAAGGTCCCTGTGTGCGAGAGTGCGGCTTTTCCGCTCCCGTCGGAGTTCCCGGCCTTGTAGACGATCAACGCCTTGCCGGCCGCATGGGCAATGCCCAGGTGAAACTGGTAAACCTGCAAGTGGTTAAGATTATGCCCGAGCAAAACCTGATCGTGATCAGTGGCTCTGTTCCTGGTCCTAAGAATTCAACTGTAATCCTCCAAAAGTAATGGACGTAGCGGTATTAAAATATAGTGGAGAAAACACCGGCCGCAAGGTAAACCTGGCCGAAGGTGTGTTTGGCATCGAGCCGAACGACCACGCCATCTACCTCGACGTGAAAAGCTACCTGGCCAACCAGCGCCAGGGTACACACAAGTCGAAGCAGCGTAACGAGATCACTGGTTCATCCAAGAAGCTCAAGAAGCAAAAGGGTACGGGCGGTGCTCGTGCGGGTAACATCAAGAACCCGTTGTTTAAAGGCGGTGGACGCGTGTTTGGCCCTGTGCCCCGCGACTACTCTTTCAAGCTGAACAAAAAGGTGAAAGACCTAGCACGCAAGTCGGCCCTCGCCTACAAGGCGAAAGACAATGCGATCGCCATTCTCGAAGATTTCAATTTCGAGGCACCCAAAACAAAATCTTACCTGGCACTCTTGTCGTCGCTGTCTCTTGGCGACAAGAAGACCCTCCTCGTGCTGGCCGGAGCCAACAAGAATGTAGTATTGGCCGGAAGAAACATCCAGAACACAAAAGTGATTAGCGCTGAGCAGATCAACACGTACGACGTGATGCACGCCGACAGCGTAATCTTCGTGGAGAGCTCCGTGGAAAAAGTTGTGAACTTATTAAATCATGCAGAATGAGCGTCCTGAAGAAACCCCTGGTAACTGAGAAGGTCTCATCCCTGAACGAAAAGGGTAAATATGGCTTCATCGTTGACATAGATGCCAACAAGGTGGAGATCAAGAAGGCCGTTGAAAAGCAGTACGGTGTTAACGTGGCAAGCGTGAACACAATGCGTGTAATGGGCAAATTGAAAACCCGATACACCAAAACCGGCATCCTGGCAGGACGCAAGCCTAGCTACAAAAAGGCGATCGTGACACTGGCAGAAGGCGAAGTAATTGATTTTTATAGCAACGTATAATAGCTGAAACATGGCGTTGAAGAAATTAAAACCGGTAACTCCCGGCACACGACATCGGATGGCTCCATCCTTCGACGACATCACGGCGACTGCGCCTGAGAAGTCACTGGTGAAGACCGTCAAGAAAACCGGAGGCCGTAACAATTCAGGTCGTCTCACGATGCGCTACATAGGCGGTGGCCACAAGCAAAAGCTTCGTATCATCGACTTCAAGCGCGACAAATTTGACGTTCCTGCCAAGGTAAAATCAATTGAATACGATCCCACACGTACAGCACGCGTAGCGCTGCTTTACTATGTGGATGGCTCAAAAGCCTACATCCTTGCGCCGCAAGGTTTGAAAGTTGGACAAGAAGTAGTTTCCGGCACCAACATCGCGCCGGAAGTAGGCAACACACTGCCATTGGCCAAAATCCCGCTGGGTACTATCGTTCATAATGTAGAGTTGAAGCCGGGCAAAGGCGGCGCCATTGCGCGCAGCGCCGGGTCATTTGTACAGCTGCTCGCCCGCGAAAGCGGAGTTGCTACGCTTAAGATGCCCTCAGGCGAAATGAGAACAGTACTCGACCGCTGCCTTGCAACGGTAGGTACAGTGTCAAATGCCGACCACATGAACGAAAGTGTCGGCAAGGCAGGCCGCAGCCGCTGGAGAGGCGTTCGCCCTCGCACACGCGGCGTTGCGATGAACCCTGTCGATCACCCCATGGGTGGTGGTGAAGGTCGCGCATCCGGTGGTCATCCGAGATCTCGCAAAGGTCTCTACACCAAAGGCAAGAAGACCCGTCACCCGAAGAAGTATTCAGATGGTCAAATCATATCTAGAAGGAAGAAATAATGGGACGTTCAGTTAAAAAAGGACCGTATTGCGACTTCCGTCTGCTCAAGAAAGTAGATGTCATGGAGAAGTCCGGCAAGAAATCAGTGATCAAGACCTGGTCAAGAAGGTCTACCGTCACACCCGAGTGCATCGGTCACACTTTTGCCGTTCACAATGGAAATAAATTCATCCCTGTGTACATCACGGAAAATATGGTAGGCCACAAGCTCGGCGAGTTTGCTCCCACCCGCACTTTCCGTGGACACTCAGGCAACAAGACAGCTAACGCTTAGTAATCATGGAAGAAACTACAGCGAAAAAAACAAAAAGATCAGTCGTTAAGCGTCAGAATCGCGACGCGCGCAAAGAGGCTGCCAAGACCGGCCCTGTGAAGGCCAAACTGGCGGACGTACCAACTTCTCCCCGCAAGATGAGACTTGTAGCAGACCTCATCCGCGGCGAACGTGTGAACAAGGCGCTCAACATCCTTAAATACGAGGCTAAGGTAGGTGCTGAAAAAATTGAAAAGCTGCTGATGTCTGCCATCTCCAACTGGACGGCAAAAACACTGACCAAAACTGGAAGATGCCGACCTCTATGTGAAGGAAATATGGGTTGACGGAGGTCGCATTTTGAAACGCCTCAGGCCTGCTCCGCAAGGCCGCGCACACCGTGTTCGCAAGCGCTCCAATCACGTGACCATCGTGGTCGACAGCCTTGGTAAAGCCGGAGAAGCACAAACTGAAACTGAAAAAGAAACAAAGGAATAATGGGACAAAAAGTTAACCCTGTAGGCCTTAGACTTGGTATTGTTCGCGGTTGGGATTCCAACTGGTACGGAGGCAACACCTTTTCTGATAAACTGGTGGAAGATCACAAAATCCGCAAGTACGTGGAAGCGCGTATCCCCAAAGGGGGCATCGCGCGCGTGGTCATCGAGCGTACCCTCAAGCGCATTACCCTCACCATACACACGGCGCGCCCGGGTGTGGTAATTGGTAAAGGTGGCAACGAGGTCGACAAGATCAAGGAAGAATTGAAGAAGCTGACCGGCAAGGATGTTCAAATCAACATCTTTGAAATCAAGCGTCCCGAGTTGGATGCCAAATTGGTTGGCGAAGCAATCGCCCAGCAGATTGAAGCCCGTATTTCCTACAAGCGTGCCATGAAGCAAGCTATCGCCTCTGCCATCCGCGTGGGTGCCGAAGGCATCAAAGTAAAGGTATCAGGCCGTCTGGCAGGTGCCGATATGGCGCGTACCGAGCAGTACAAAGAGGGTCGGATTCCCCTGCACACCCTTCGAGCCGACATCGACTATGCCATTTCGGAAGCACAAACCGTGTACGGTAAGATTGGCATCAAAGTGTGGATATTCAAAGGTGAGATTTACGGCAAACGAGACCTTTCGCCAAACGTAGGTCTGGTAAGCAATGCACCTCAAGGTGCCGGAGGAGGTAAAGGTGGCGACCGCGGAGATCGCGGAGGCCGTCGTCGTGGTGGTGATGATCGCGGTCGTGGCGGAAGAGGTGATGATCGCGGAGGTCGCGACAGAAGAGGCAGCGGCCCGAGAAAGAAGTAAGATAAAGGATAAAAGAAATCGATATAAAGTCAGGTAGCTATGTTACAGCCTAAGCGAACCAAGTTCAGAAAGATGCAAAAGGGAAGAGTGAAAGGTATGGCCACACGCGGGCACACCCTGTCATTCGGTTCCTTCGGGTTGAAAGCCCTGGAGGGTGGTTGGATCACCGCCCGCCAACTGGAGGCCGCCCGTATTGCTGTAACCCGTGCCATGAAGGCGCGAAGGTCAGGTGTGGATTCGTATTTTCCCTGATAAACCTATCACTCGTAAACCTGCTGAAGTCCGCATGGGTAAGGGTAAGGGTGCTCCCGAATATTGGGTAGCAGTGGTAAAACCCGGAGCCGTATTATTCGAGGCCGAAGGTGTTCCGCTGGAAACCGCAAAAGAAGCCACTGCGCTCCGTCGCAGCTCAGAAACTTCCGGTGACCACTAAGTTCATCGTTCGTGCTGATTACTCACCCGAAAACGCCTAAGGCAACAACAGATAATACATCCGCGCGATGAAACAGAAAGATATCGCCCAATTGTCAGTGGCAGAGCTTCGTGAGCGTCTTACAGAAGAGCAGGGCATGCTCTCAAAGATGAAGCTCAACCATCAGGTATCTCCGATTGAGAACCCGATGAAAATCCGTGCCACTCGCCGCACCATTGCACGCCTGCAGACAGAGATCAGCAAGCGCAATGCCAACACAGCAACCAAGTAATCGTTCCACAACCAATAACGACTGATGAACATGGAACAAACCATAACCCGGAACCTCCGCAAAGAGAAAACCGGC
>JAAURZ010000291.1 GCA_012031955.1 Bacteroidia bacterium | reverse complement strand
CTGTTGTACTTCAACTCCATGCTGAAGAGTCTGCCGCCCACTGTTTGCGGGTCGTTCATCCCGGTGAGCCAGCCGCGAATGTTGTACGTGTAGTCCACCTCCTGCGCGCCGGTAGTGCCACCGTCTTCAGAGTGCAGCTTTTTGTTGGCTAGCTGGCCGAGCTCGTCGTACTCATTTGTTACAAGCAGCACGTAATTTTCATTATTCAACTTGTGCCATGACTTCATTAAGCGCCCGACGTGGTCATATTCAAACTTGCGGGTGATGGTGGTGACAGGTCCTGTGCTTAAGGTGTGCGCGGTTTTGGTGCGGGTAACGCGACCCACAAAGTCGTATACGTTGGTTGCTTTGTCGATGCCGCCCTTGTGGTTTTGCATTACGCTCTGAATCACGCGGTAGCGTTTGTCGTAGTAGTTGATGGTGTAGTACCAGTCGCCGGTTTCCAGGTTCTTTACTTTGCCTCCCGTTGCCTGCCCGATCACGCGGGCGAATGGCGCTGTGTCCTGCGCCGCGTAGGTGCCGTCGGTGGCGGAAAGTTGGGTGGTGTCATAACCAAAGTCGGTAAGTGCGCTCGCAAATCCATAGTTGTCGTAGTAGGAGGCAGTGAGGTAGTCTGCTTCGGTATCTACGTCAGGAAATGCATTGTTTGTGTAGTGATGCACCACCGTGCCGGCAGTTTCGTACCACGCGCTGCTGTTGCCGGGTGTACCAATGGCGTTGTAAAACGCGTTCACCACCGCTTGCATGCTGTCCTGTGTGAGTTTGGCGTCGTCCTTGTAAATACCGGAGAGCACAGGGCGGTTGAGGTCATCGTATTTTGTGAAGGTCCACTCGGCGGGTGTGTTAGTGCGCTGGTTGCCGTCTTGTGTCATCACCAGGCGGTCGCGGTCATCGTACACCATATACACCCAGTCGGCGCCGGGCACCTTCTTGTGGGTCATGCGGTTGCGGCCGTCGTACTTGTACTGGTAGGCGAGGTTGCTCGCCAGCCGTATTTTTGGGCTGGACAACCGCACTTCGATTGCCGCGGAACTAATGGTAAGGCCCGGTGCAATCGGGTTGGTCATGCTCCAACGGTACTGGCCGGCCATTTCAGGTGAAAAGTTAGACCTCGTGTAAGTCTTCTGCGAGTTGTCTTCATTTTGAGCATTCACCACTGTCCATACACCATCGATGAGTTGTTCCCAGGTAATAGCGCTATTTTCTCCCGGGTCATTGGCGGTCAGTATCAGGGTGGCGCCCTCTTCCACCTCCACAACACCCGTCAGGTTGAATAGCTTAATACCAGCGTAAGGGAACGAGAATATCTCCGATTGTCCCGAGCTGTTAAGATTCGATTCAAGGCTACCAAAGCCAATGTTATTGTATTGCACGTCCACCGTGAGGTTAGTCGCGTTGGGAGACGAACCAAAGTCCGGCAGGCTTGTAAACTGGTTGTCGACCAGGGCAACATAGAAAAGTGCGGGTAAGGATGCGAGCCCGGCAGGAATGGGACCTGTGAGTTTATTGTCCTGCACGGAAAGGAAATAGAGACTGTTAAGGTTGCCAAGCTCCGCCGGCAGCTCACCACTCAGCTTGTTACTGGTCAGGAAAAGGTTGGTTAGTTCGCCCAGATTGCCGATCGAAGAAGGAATTGACCCGGTAAGTGCGTTGGCGGAAAGTTGAATTTCATATATCTCGGTCATGCCGCCAATTGATGACGGAATTACGCCGCTCAATTGATTGTGCGATGCGCGCAGGTAGCGCAGGTTTGCCAGGCTGCCAATCGATGAAGGAATGGTGCCAATGAGTTGGTTATTGTCCAGCGACAGGTGGTAAAGCTGCGCCAGGTTCCGATTTCCACCGGGATACTTCCTGTTATTTGATTCTCGTGGAGCAACAAATATTGCAGACTCGTCAAATCGCCGATGGTTGCCGGTATGCTTCCCGACAATTGGTTGTTGTTCAGATACAAGACAATCAGATCGGACAGGTTGCCTATCTGCGTTGGCACCACACCCGTTAGTGCATTCGCTTGGAGCTCAAGCCGCAAAAGTCCTTCAAGATTGCCGATGGTGGATGGTAGTGATCCGCTCAACTGGTTGAAAGCTGCAGCAAAAATTTGAAGGTCGACAAGGTTTCCGATGGTCGATGGTATCGACCGCTCAGTTGATTATAATCCAACGAGATCATGATAAGCTCAGTCAGATTACCAATGTCGGTCGGAATTGAGCCGCTGAGCTGATTGGAAGATAGAATCAGGTACTTCAGTCTTGTTAACCCGCCAATCTCCGACGGTATCGAACCCGTGAGATTATTGTCGTGCAAATACAATAACTCAAGGCTATCCAAATTGCCCAGTGAGGCTGGTATTGATCCTGTAAGTTCATTGCTTGTGAAGTCAAGCGTTTTCAGCGATAATAAATTTCCAATACCCGATGGGATGCTCCCCGTTACCTGGTTGTTCCTTGCGGCCAGGGTGCTTAGTAGAGTGAGGTTCTGAATCGATGATGGTAGCGGACCGGTGATTTGATTGTACTGCACATCGAATGTTTCCAGGCCGGTCAGGTCTCCTAAAGCCGCCGGTATGTCACCCGCCAGGTTGTTGCTCCCAAGGTTGATTCCTGTTACGTCTCCATCTACTACGGTGACGCCATACCACGATGAAAACTCGGCACTGCCCGCGGAGGCGGGCCAGTTTCCAGAGGTCGGCCATCCGGTTTTCGTGGTCCAGTTGTCGCCGTCGAGGCTGTCATACAACGCCTTCAACGCCAGAAATTCTGTGTGGTCAGGTACCGCGCCGATGTTGCTAAATGACAGCTGAATGTTTCCGATTGTGCCTACCAGGTTGTACATACCGGCATCCACATACAGGCTATCGCCCGATGTGTTGGTTGAAGTATACTTGAGCACGCCATCGATGTAGTACTTAAGCTGGGTGCCCTCGCGCGAAACGCGACCCACGGTGCCTACTACATATTTACCGAGGTAGGCCACCGAGGTACCGTTTTCGAGAATGTTGATGTTGGCGCTTCCGCCGAACTGCATGCCAAACTCCACTCCGAAGTCGTTGCTGGTATTGGCAGAACTCAAGCCCAGTATGCGTGTGTAATTCAGGTTTTGCGCTGTCATCTCCACCCACCCATCCTGCCCTGCAGGCAGCACGCTGGTGCTAAACGCTCCCGCGCTTGTGTAACCAGCTCCGGCACGCGAACGGGTAAGGTTGTTGCCGGCGATGCTCAAGCCTGTTATGTCGGCCCATTCTATGATGGGATTTGTTTGTCTCCCAAAGGATGCTGTTACATCGGTGAACACGGCTCCGTTGGTATAGATGGCTATATCGGGAATAAGCAGCGAAGTGATCACGCTGTCGGCGACGTGAATAGGTGTGCCGTTTTTCATGAACTTCATCTCGTCGCCCACCCGTTCAAGCCGCAGCACGTCGCCTACGCTCACAGGCACATCGGCCATGAGCGCGCCGTTCATTGCCGCGTAAAACTTGGCATCGCCTCCAAGGTACAAGGCATAGTCTGTCGTGTAGTAGGTGTTGTTCTGGTTGTAGTCGGCAAAGCCGACGGCTTTGCGCTCGGTGGTGGAGTTTACTGTGTACTCGATCCATCCGTCCTGTCCGCCTTGCAGATAATACCGGCCCACCGCACCGCTGTTGTTCCACCCGTTGGCCACATTCTTGGTCACGGTAATACTGCTGTCGCTGATCGTTGCTCCGACGGGGTCGAGCCATTCCATGGTGTATTCCTGTTGCGCCTGCGCAGTAAAACCCAGCAGGACACACACACCGTACAGAACAAATTTCAATTGGGATGTAAAGGTGATTTGCATAACGGCGCTTATAGTACGGTGTAGGAACTGATTGATAATTGATATACCTGGGGCGTGGATTCGTTCTGGTACATACTCACCTCCATGGTGTAGACTCCTTGTGCGCGCTGCAGCGTGAGCGTAGCGGGTTGGCTGTCTGCGGTGAAATGATATACCACTTCGCCGTCGGTGGCCACGTTGAGCCAGGTGCCTGCAAGTGTAGCTCCGCTCACTTGCAGTTTGGTGCTGCCAGCCGCATCGTTCCACAACAGCGTGCCGTCAGTGTGGATCGTGACAATGTCGCTGTCGAACTCATGGAGTTGGGCATTCACGTTGTATACGTCGGTGACGGTCCACGCCAGGTTTGTGGTCGTGACCGACACTGTTTGTGCGGAGGCTGTGATGGCAAGCGCGCAAAGCATGAAAGCAAAGGTAGGTTTGAAGTATTTCATCTTTGGTGCGTTAGTTCTGCTCATACATAGTCCCCCATCTGCGCCACAAACTCCGGCGGCAGCACCAGCATTAGTTGCCCGAAGTCGTCGTAGATGTAATACGTTTCGGCGTAGTACTTGGTACCTGATTCTTCTTTGTATTGTACTTTCTTCAGCACCGTTCTCCCCTGCTTGTCTACATACTCGATCACTTCGTTGTTGTGTTCGTCGATGGTCTTGTTGGCCATCAGTTGATTGGCTTCGTAGTAGCCCGTGTTTGTGAGGGCTTCGGTCGCCGGGTC
>JAAURZ010000290.1 GCA_012031955.1 Bacteroidia bacterium | reverse complement strand
GAATAGGTTGCCATGCGACCGAGTATGGATGTCATGGTTGATTTGGCGCCGTTTTCTGCGTCGGCAAATTTGTACTCACCTTTGGCCAACGCAGCGAACAGTTCGTCGTGCTCTGTCTGATAAGGGTCATTTTCTGTTTTGCGATTAAATGCGTACAGCGTTTTTCCATTGTGTTTGATTTCGGCCGCGCCACAGAACACTGTACCCTTCGTACCCACCAGCACCTCGTCCACACGCGAATAGGTGCCTTTGATGTGGCGGCATTGACTGTTCATGATGGAGCCGTCGGCATACTCGAACTCGACATAATGGTGATCGAAAATTTCGCCGAACTCTTTACCCGTCCGTACCTGCCTGCCTCCCATGCCTTGCGCCTTCACCGGGTAGCCACCCTTAAACCAATTCATCACATCGATGTTGTGAATGTGCTGTTCGGTGATGTGGTCGCCACACAGCCAGTTGAAGTAATACCAGTTGCGCATCTGGTACGCCATTTCACTTTGGCCTGCCTCGCGCTGGCGCACCCAAACGCCCTCACTGTTCCAGTACACCTGTCCCGACGTGATGTCGCCGATCATGCCGTCTTTTACGCGCTTCAAGAGTTCGCGATAGGAATTTTGATAGTGGCGTTGCAGGCCTACGACTACGTTTAGTTTTTCTTTTTGCTCTTCCGCAGTCTCCAGCACCTTCCTGATGCCGGCCGGATCGGTGGCCACGGGTTTTTCCATGAACACATGCTTGTTTTGTTTGATCGCTTCCGCGAAATGGATCGGCCTGAAGCCAGGTGGCGTGGTTAGTATCACCACGTCGGCGAGGGGTATCGCTTTCAGATAAGCATCGAAGCCAACAAACCTGGTGCTTTCTGTCACTGCGATTTTATCCTTCACGTTCACCGAAACGTCCATCCAGTCGGACAGATCGTCGGCGTTGAGCGCAGCGTAGCACTCGTCGAGACGATCTTTAAATGCATCGGCCATGGCCACCAGTTTCACATTTTGTTTGGTGAGCATCGCCTGCATGGCTGCGCCGGTACCGCGACCACCGCAGCCGATCAACGCCACATTAATAGTGTCGTCTACAGAATTAAAATATCCGGCGTGCGATAGCAGCGGCGCTGCCATCACACCGCCCGCCAGCAGCGAACTCTGCTTCACAAAGTTGCGCCGGCTTTTGGAAATAGGTGTGGAAGGTTTCATATGTTAATAGTTGATTTTAATGGACATGTGCCTGCATGCCGTAGTGCGGCATTCTGGCACGCAGGCATGGAATTCGCTCCCGATAATTATCGGGATGAGCGTTTTTACCTAAAGGGGTCGTTGCAATTAACATCCCACTGGGTATCGTTTTCTTTATGCTCATTCATGTGATTGTGCTTATGTTGTAGTGAGTGGATATCTATTTTAAATATTGCGCGTAAAATTCAGCAGCTTCTTTTTCCGTCGGTTGCTTTACAGGTTGTACGATGCGAAAGCCCACAAACATGCCGTCGGTAAGCCACCATCGGCTCTTGGGTATTTGCGGGTCACGCTGGTTCCATATCGCGTTTGATGCGGTTCGGACACTGCAGTTAACGGCACTTGCCTCATCAAGGTAAGAACCGCCGCGCACCACCCGTGGGTATTTTGTTGAAGGTGTAAATAGCGGGTCGTCGCCGGCGCTGTTGGCATAGGCGTCGGGCAGGTACTGATCAAGCGTCCATTCACTCAGGTTGCCAAGCATGTCAAACAGTCCCCACGCATTGGGTTTCAGTTCGCCGGTTTTGTGAAATTTCTTGTTGCTGTTAACAACGAAGTAGGCTGTGGTACCGAGCGTGACTCGATCAATGCCGGTTGGATATGCACGCGCGCTTCCGGCACGGCAGGCGTATTCCCATTCGGCTTCTGTGGGCAACCTGTAGAATGTTCCTGTTTTTTCGTAAAGCCATTTGCAATACATAAGCGCTGCCTGCTGGCTCATGCTATTGGCGGGATGGTTGCCGTCCCCGGCCCATGCCCCAGGTAAGGTCTATATATTGAGGAGTCGGCCGCGACACAGCGTCAACTTTGATGGCCTTTGTCTGAGGCACATCCATCGCTTTGAAGAAGGTGTCCCACTCCGTGAACGTCACTTCCTTTTCGCCGATCCAGAACGGAGACAGCAATACTTTGTGCGGAGGCTTTTCGTCTGCATTGCCTTGCGCGCTACCCATCGTAAACACGCCGCCATGCAGCAACACCATAGCGAACTTCGTAGAAGTGCCGGGCAGTGTGCGCGTTTCCTTTTTAGGCAACTGCGACAGTGCGGCCGTTGCGCACAGCATCAGACAGAATAACAGAAGTTGTTTCAAGTGTCGGAGTTAGGCAGGTAAGTTAGCGAAAGGCCCCGCGCGTTGCAACCTGCATTATGCGGGGCGTTGAAGCTTCGCCATATAGAAACCATCGAACCCTTCGCTCGGCCAGCAGCGCTGTTCGTCGAGAAGGCGGATCGATGGATTGTTTGCCAGGAACGTTTTTATTTGCTCCTCATTTTCGCTTGGCAGAATGCTGCACGTGGAGTATACAAGCAACCCGCCCGGTTTCACCATGATAAGGTAATCCTGCAGTATCTTTTGTTGTAGCACCGTCATCTCCTGCCAATATTGTTCTGTCAGTTTCCATTTTGCATCGGGGTTTCGACGCAAAACGCCCAAGCCCGTGCATGGCACATCGAGTAGCACGCGGTCGGCGGTTTTTTCGAGCCGCTTTATTGTCTTTCCGGAATCGATCACGCGCGTTCGTAATTGTTGACGCCGCATTTACGGGCGCGTCGCTTCAACTCGTCGAGTTTCCAGCCTTCGGTATCCATCGCTATAAGTTTGCCCTTGTTTTGCATGAGCGCTGCGAGGTGGAGGCTCTTGCCGCCGGCGCCCGCACACGCGTCGATCACGCGCATGCCCGGCTCCACATCGAGAAAAGGCGCCACCGCTTGCGAGGCCGCGTCCTGTACTTCGAACAGACCGTTTTTGTAGGCGTCGAGGCCGAAAACACTTTTCCACTGTGGCAGTATGAGCGCGTCCTTGAAAAAGGGATGCTCCTCCGTTTGAATGCCTGCGTCGTCCAGCAGAGGAATCAGTTCTCCTTTGGTTGTTTTGAGGGTGTTTACGCGAAGCACCACCTGAGGCTTGCCGTTAAGCGCAGTCATTTCTGACTCCCATCGCTTGGGCATTTCGGCCATTCCTTTCGCATCGAGCCAGTCAGGTATCGACAGGGTTAGCGCCCTGGTATTGCGCGCCTCCTGTAGCCGCGCTTTCACGGTGGCTGGACGCGTGTTTTTGAATTCGGCCCAGCGCGGCAGTTCCACCTGATGTATGATGCACCATGTCTCTACTATGCCCCAGTAGTCGTCGTCGCTCGTGCGCGCTACGAAGGCGAGCAGCCGGTACCATCGCAATATGTCATAGAGCGCGTCGGCAAGAAACCAACGCTGCGGCCCGCGCCACGTTTTGTGCTGCTTAAATGTTTTCTCCAGTATCTTGTCGGGATAGCGGCCTTCGGTATAGGTAGCTTTGAGGGCACTGATGAGTGCGTGGGCCAGGGGTCGGTCAAGTTTCACTGCGGAAAGATAGCGACTCGACGGCGATTGACGCCAGGACCGTGATCTTTTTGATTGGCCGCAAGGGCGGGGATCGAACTGTTCGGGTTTACCGGCGGTTGCGGGGTCGATTCGTCATCGTTATAGCAAGCCTGCCGTTTGCATACTGCATGTGTCAGCAGGAAGTCACCAAAATCTCTAAAAAGCGAGAGCTTTCCGTTTTTTTTTCTATCGAGATTGAAGGGGAGCAATCCATCAAATTTTCTTGGTTCAAAGATGCCCAATCTGCTTAGCACTTGTTCGAGTTTGGCGCGCCAGCGTTTTCGGGAAATGAGAATTCACGAAGTTTTTTAAGAAATTTTTCAAGTGTTTAATACCTTGTACTATTCTATTCCCAATCAAAACAACCCACTCATGCAACGTAGAACCTTTATCCGGAAAAGCATTGCCTCGGCGTCCTTGTTGGCGACAGGACTCGCCACCAGCCGCGCGTATGCCATGGATGCCCGCGCGGAGAAACCGTTCAACCTCAACTATGCGCCGCACGACGGCATGTTCGCGTCGCACGCGGGAAAGGATTTCGTCGACCAGATTAAATTCATGCACGACCAGGCTTCCGCGCCATCGAGGACAATGGTATGCTGGGCCGGACGGTGGAAGAGCAGGGGCGGATCGGCAAAGCACTCGACCAGCTCAAGATGACGATGGGTGTGTTTGTAGTCGATGGCGGCGACAACTGGAAAATAAGTCTTACCACCGGCAAGCAGGAGTTTATCGATACGTTTGTGAAAACATGCAAGGCGTGCGTAGACGTAGCCAAGCGGGTGAATGCAAAGTGGATGACGGTGGTACCTGGCTTCTACGAACGCCACTTGCCCATCGGCATACAAACCTCCAATGTGATTGAGGCATTGCGCCGCGGTGCGGAAATTTTTGAACCGCACAACCTTGTTATGGTTCTTGAGCCGTTGAGCGACACACCCGATCTTTTTCTTCGTAATGCCAATCAGACGTA
>JAAURZ010000289.1 GCA_012031955.1 Bacteroidia bacterium | reverse complement strand
CAAGCCTGATCACGATTGGAATGAACTAAGGGAAAAATATCCCGGGAAATACGAACACGCAATCTTTCCGGATACCGATCCAAATGACTGGTTCCATGTCAAATGATAGTTCGTTATCCCGTCATAGAGGTTTACATTAATGGATCAACAACACCGACCTTAGTGGTTGAACAAATAAGCAAAAGGCAAGAGGGAAAGTGCGCGCTATGGATCGATAGCGAAGACGGGTGGTTTAAAAATGTAACTATAACCGATGGGAAGTCGAGATGACAACATGCACGAAGGCGTGCTCGGCGCCAGCACCATCAATTCCTAGCGGAGCAAGCCGTTTTATGACATCCCGCAGGGTCTATTGTGACATGTTTATTATTGGTTGATCAGGCATTTTCCGACATTTCATATTCTGAATAAAAATTCTCCAACTATGAGATCAGCCCTCTTCATATCTGTTGGGCCCGTGTTAGATAAGATTTAAGGCCTTATCAAACGCCCGGCAACAAATGTCCGCAATTGCGTAAATTCAAGACGTCGTGTGTTACGCCAAATCCTCAAGCTGTGAACTACCAGACCTTTAGGCCTCATCCTGATTTAGAGCCACTCATAAAATGTCATTGGACATTGGAGGTTCCGGCCAATAAAGACGTTCAAAGGCAGCGCATCGTACCCGATGGATATATAGAAATGTTCTTTATTCTTGGTGACGATGTAAAACGCTACACCTCCGGCGACACATTTATCATTCAACCGCGCGAAATGGTGCTCGGGCAGATTACTGAACCGTTTTATGTCGAGCCGACCGGGTATGTGAACTCCTTTGCGGTTCGCTTCTACCCATACGGCTTTGCCAACCTGGTGTCTACACCCATAAAGGCTTTGGCAAACAAGGAAACACCGTTGCAAGCGCTATTCGGTGCGCACGATTTCGAGCAGCTAAGGTCGGGCACAATACAAGCAACAAGCACCCAAGAAAGAATAGAGGTTGTAGAAGCCTTTCTTTTAGCCAGGCTCAAGAGTAAAGCGACCTTGGATACCATCGTAAAAACAACAGTAGACGCACTACTTTCAACGGGAGGGAGCGTATCTATAAAAGCCATTCTCAATGGGGATCAATCCAAAAGACGGCAACTTGAAAGGAAATTCACTAAGCAGATCGGCCTAAGCCCAAAGCAATTGGGCAAAGTAATCAGGTTGCAGGCTGCCTTGAAAATGCTGCTTAGCCAGAAAGCCGAGTCGTTTACCGAGATTGCCTATGAAAGTGAATACTACGATCAAGCGCACTTTCTAAAAGACTTCAAGGAATTTACAGGCACGACGCCAAAAGCCTTTCTAAAGGACGACATGATGGCGCTCTCATCCCTTTTTTACAAATAAAAATAGTACTGTCGCATTTTTACTATTTCCTGGCGGCCGAGCGATCTAAATTTGAACTGTCAGTTTAAGGCAGGAAAATGATGAAACCAGCAATTTGTGGGGCAATAACAGTGATCTTGTCTTTGTGTTGCCGCATGCATCCATCAAGTCAGATCAAATCGAAAACACAAGCGATCGTCCGACCCGAAAATCAAACTTCACTTGATATGAACAACCTGGTATCCATTGTAGAAATTCCAACCACAGACTTTTCAAGAGCTGTTTCATTTTATCAAACTGTATTGAATGTTAGAATCGAAGAGGTTGATATGGATGGAATACAAATGGGCGTTTTCCCCGGCAACAAACACGTTGTAAATGTCGCGCTCATTCGAGGGAACGAATACAAGCCCTCTGCGGATGGGCCGGTTGTCTATTTAAGCACCGGAGACGATCTGCAGATCACCCTCGACAAAATCGAGCCAAACGGGGGCAAAGTAATCGTACCCAAAACTGAAATCAGCCCCGAGATGGGTTTCTTCGCCATGTTTATCGACACCGAGGGAAATAAGTTGGGATTGCATTCTATCCGATAGGGCGAGCCGAATCGTTGAGCAGGGTATTATGCATTAAACCTCCTCGTCCTTGGCCACCGCACAATCTTAGATAGTCCTATGTTCGTCCACGTCAATCTGCCTGCTATTTTTTCGGAATTAAAACCGAGTCCGGCGCTCTGTATTTAACTTAGTGCTGTGCAAGGCAGTAGACGCGTTTCGTAGTGCGTGTTGTTGCTCGAGTACGCGCTTGCCGAGGCTGTGGTCACATAGTACTTCTTCCGTCTGCCGCGGCATTCTTCTGCAATGCCCCTAAATCTTGACTCTACGAAGCGGAGTGTAAACAACACGGCACTTCCCTTTCAGGAAATGCCGTGTATCAGTTCAGGTTAATTAAGTTCAATAGAAGAATTGCTCCAGCACAATTTGACTGTTCTGAACTTCGTACAACATGATTTGTTTGATCTGAACCCTGCCGAGACCCGTCGACAGTAATGTCCACCTCGCGGCTTACAGCAAAGTGGTTGCCTGCCACTACCGGCGCCGAAGTGCGCGCACTGTGGAACGCCGTGATCCGTTTTAAGAAGTCTTCGCCCTTTCGGCGCACGGCGGTCTTGCCCTCAGCATAATCGAAGTACGGCGACGCCGGAGGTTCCACACTTCTTACTTTGTCCGAAAAAAATTCGTCCTGGATTTCAAACCACTTTTCTTGCTGGGCAAGTTCGTTGAAGCGTGCAGCAATTTCCTGTGTTGTCATTAGAGTTGTTGTCATATGTGCAATGGTTTTTTATTTGAAAATAGACAACAACAAAATTATTGGCTTAAACCCTGATGGACCGGGTGCGAAATAGACTTCCTGCGCGGCTGATTTAGACAATCGCATTTTTGTCACAATCCAATTTCTACTTCACCTGGAACGTCGCCACGGCGTTTTCCCACGCAAGTGATACTTCACCCTTGGGCGACACCGTGTAAGTCAGTTTTTCCGTAAATGCCCTGGACTTCTTCACAGGCACTGTTACGCGCAGCACATCTTCAGCTTGCTTGTAACTGAATGCACCCCACTTGATGGTCTTGTTGAAAATGATAGTCCAATCTTTTTCCGTGGGAATTACAAAGAACGCATACTTGCCGGCGGGCAGTTTCTTTCCTTCTATCGTAGCGTCGGCCGACAGCACAAATGCGGTGGTTTCGTTCGCCCCTGCGCGCCACACCTCGCCATATGGCACCAGGCCGCCCCATATTTTTCTGTCCTTCACCGATGGTTGGCTGTAATCAATGGTTACTGTTTTTCCGTTCACGCTGGCGGTTGCCTGCGCCGGCGGACTCGGCCGCGCCGACTTGTCTTCTTGCGCGGCGGAAACCATGGCGATAAGTACAAAGCTCGAAAGTAGAATGAGTTTTTTCATCGGTTAATAATTTTTTGTTAAAGGGTAGATCGAATTCGCATCTTGACGCGATAGTCCCCGAAAAGGACGGTGCTATTAACATACCCGTTCGGGTATAAGATCTGTCTAGGCTCATTCATGTTTGGTGAATTTTCTTGCGAAGTTGAAATGGAAATCGATAACGACACGGTACTGAGCTGTTCAAGTTCGTTCAAAGTCTGTTCAAGGCTGTTTCAAGTTTCAACATATTGATTGTCAGTACCCGGCGCCACATCTGCAGTGATGAGTGCTTAATCTGGTGAATAGTCTTATATTTAAGTATGATATCAAATCGTCGCGAGTTCATTAAAAAGTCCGCACTTATTGCGGGTGCATCTGTTGTTGCATCGTCGCCGCTGGCTGCCTTCAATTTCGGCCACCGCATCGACAATGTTGGATTGCAGCTTTGGTCCATTGCCAAATATCTGCAACAGGATTTTACGGGAAACCTGAAACTGATTTCCAACACGGGCTATAAAGAAGTCGAACTGTTTGGTCCTTATCCCTTCAGTTCCGAACAGGACAAGGCGTCGTGGAATGCAATCACGCCGATGCTCGGCTTTTCTCAAAGTGGCTACTTCGGACGCACAGCGAAGGAGTTTGCACAAGTGCTAACCGATCACGGGCTCAGTTGCCCCGCCATGCACGTAGGTCTGGATACGCTGCGGAATAACATGGGAGAACTGGCCGAAGCGGCGCACATACTCGGACAGAACTACGCAGGCCTTGCCGCGATACCCGACAATGAGCGGAAGACCCTCGACGACTACAAGCGAATGGCCGATGATTTCAACAGCATCGGTGAAAAAGCGAAAGCGCAAGGTATCCGGTTCTATTATCACAACCATGGGTACGGGCTATCGCCGGTTAACGGAGAGGTGCCATTCGACATGATCCTGAAACGAACTGATCCGTCGCTGGTCTTTTGGAGATGGATGTTTTCTGGACGGTGGCAGGGGGTGCGGACCCGTGAAGTATCTCGACGCCAATCCGGGTCGCTACAAATTGATGCACGTGAAAGACATGAAAAAGAAAATGCAATTCTCCGGCGACGGAGGGAATCCGCAACAATGGATTGAGTTGTTTCCGAACATCACAGATGCGGGTACAGGTGTTCTTGACCTGAAGTCGATCATCGCACATGCGAAAAAGGCTGGCCTCGAACATTTCATTGTCGAGAATGACGTGGTCACCGATCCTGAAAATCGCTTGAATCAGCTATCAATTGTGTCGGCACAGTGACAC
>JAAURZ010000288.1 GCA_012031955.1 Bacteroidia bacterium | reverse complement strand
CAAAAGTGGTGGAAGACATTGAGCAACTTTAAGGTGAGTGTGTCTACCAACCTGCGGGTGAAGTACACAGGAAGTTTTGTGAAGAAGCCTACTTTCTTTTTCTACAATTAATTCCCGGCGGGCAGGTTCAGGGATTTGATCCAGGCATTGATCAGCGCCCTTTCATCTGCCGTTACCTTGGCATCGCCATGAATAATGAGGTACGACGTGAGCGGCATGGAGCCGTCTTCGAGCACTTCGCCAATCTCTTCTATTTTGTGAGTGGCGCGCCGCTCGTCGTAGTTCCTGAAGTCGGAGAAGTTGAGATGTTCTTTGCCTTCGTTCACATGGCCGGCCATCCACCACGCCACAGGCTGAATGTGGTAGTACCAGGGGTAAGCCGTGTTGTTGCTATGGCAATCGTAGCACTTGTTTACGAATACCGTGTGCACCTCATCAGGCAGCGCATACGAGGAGTGAATAATATCCGCCTCTGCGATACCTTCGGATATATTTTGGCCGGCCGTATAAACTGAATTATGACCAGCACGGCAAGCAGGCCCAGCAGTATTTTCTTCACCATAAGCGTGGCTTTATTTGAATGTTCTAATTTATGAACGTTTGTTCCCGCGCTGGCGGGGAGTCAGTCTAAATTATTTTAACCGGCGCGACACTTCTTCGGCAATAGCCTCGGGCTTGATCCAGTTGAGGCACGCGAAGTCGCCACGGTAACAAGTTTCCTTTCCGTACACGGAGCATGGCCGGCAGGTGAGTTCACTGGCGGGCACCTGCACAATGCTGGCCTCGTCGACGCCGTAAGGGCTGAAGCCCAGCGCCGGATGCGTGCCGCCCCAAACAGATAGCAGTGGCGTGCCCGTGAGCGCCGCCAGGTGCATGTTCGACGAGTCCACACACAGCATCAGGTCAAGGTAGGGCATCAGCGCAATCTCATGTTTCATCTTCATCTGACCGGCCACCAGCACACAGTGATCGGGAAATGCCTCTCGCAGGGCTTCAAAAAACGCGACCTCCTTTTCACCACCGCCGAAAAAGAAAAATTTCATCCTGCCCTTGGCAAGCAGTTGCTCCAGCAGCGGTTTGTAATTGTGAACAGGCCATATCTTCGACACGTGCATGGCAAAGGAGCAATGCCCAGCCAGGTCTCCTTCTTGGAGAGATTTCTTTCTTCAAGCCACGTCTTCACAAACTCCGCCGACTCGCTGTCGGCAACGAGGTAGGGCGGCTGAGTAAGCGTAACCGGGAGGCCGGCCTTCGCAAACGCTGCGCTATAGCGGTCGACCGTGTGCGGCAGCGGCGAGGTAATCTTGTGCTCGCGCTGAGTAAAGGCTTTTTTCTCCTTTCGCCCTTTGTCGAATATAACCACCGGCGTGCCGAAGAGCTTGAACATGCTGCGCAACATCATGGTGCGTATGTGGTCGTGAAGGTCAAGTACCAGGTCGTATGAGCCCTTTTTCATGAGCGCCCTAAACAAGTCGCGCATGCCCAGCACGCCGCTATACGCGCCGTCTACATCTGCTTCAAACACCTTCACCCCCGGCAGTTGGGCAAAGAAGGTGGCGAAGCGGGGCCGCGTCACCACTGTAATTTGTGCGTCGGGGTAAGTGCCGCCGAAGGCGCGCAACACCGGCACGAGCAGCATCACATCGCCCATGGCGGAGAATCGCAGCACCAGAATTCTCTTCGGTTCCACTGCTTGCTATTTCTTTTGATACAACATAGGGTTGAGCGATGCATCGTTATACATCTTCATTTGACGGTACACCTTAAACCGGCGGTCGCCGTTGCCCACATCTTCAATCAGCTCATCGAAAGCCAGGCCCATGTCGGCGCGTTGTTCCATCAGCGTCGCCAGCTTGCCCGTGCATTTGCGCCGGTGTTCTTCGCCGGCGTCGGGCCGTTCTACCTGCTCCTTCATATGAAAGATCTTCAACACCAGTATGCTCATCCGGTCCAGCAGCCAGGCAGGCGTTTCCGAATTGATGCGCGCGTCCGCATTCGGCGACACGTTCTTGAATCGCTGAACAAACACGTCGTCCATTTTTTCCACCGTGTCTGTCCGGTCCTGGTTCGATTTGTCAATGCGTCGCTTGATTTGGATACCCTCCTCAGGCTTTATTTCCGGCAGGCGAATAATGTCTTCCAGGTGCCACTGCACAGTGTCGATCCAGTTCTTCTTATAGAGGAGAAATTCGAAAGAGCCATCGTCATATGGATTCTGAATAGGCGTGTCTACATTGTCGTGTTGGTGGTAGTCCAGCACACTGCGTTCAAAAATTTGATAACATTCCTCAGCCGTTAACATACCGTGCAGATTTAAGGTGACAATTTAGTTATTTTGGCGGAGTAACGATTACCACAGGCGCGTACATGTCATCACACCACATCGTAAAAGACAATCAGGAGCCGGCCCTTGTGATTGAGTGGTGCCCCGCCGGCTACGATTCGCCGTTGGGCGAGTTGCTCGAATGGTCGCCGCTCGTAATAGTGCTCGACAAGACCTTGCCACACGCGCTGTCGCTTGGCTTCAAGATTGACGTGGCCGTAGTGCCGTACGCTTACGCGGAAATGTACACCGACATGTTGCGGCACCAGCTACCGGTGCAACTGCTCACCTACCAGCGCGACGACGATCCGATGACAACAGCACTGAATTATTTAAGAGCCAAGCGTACACATGCTGTGAGCGTGCTCGCCAGTGACCCGCCGGCATGGCCGGCTGTGGGAGCGTTTTGCAGAAATCGAGGATAACCGTGGTATTTCTTGAAAACACGCGGTGGTCTTATATCCGGTCGGGCCACTTTGAAAAATGGTTGCCGACGGGCGTGCACGTCACTACCCTGCCGGCCAACCTGGATCATCGCAGCGAATCGGGGGGCGGCCAGCTCACGCTCCGTCACAAAAGCCCGTTTTGGGTGGGCATTTCGCAGTAATCGCGTGTTGTCACAACTTCTTTTTGCGGCGCATAGGGGTAAATCTTGGCTCGATTGTCCTAACCCAAAGGCCTCAAAGTCGTACATTGCATTGGAATCAATCAAAAGCGGTGCAAATACCTGAAACGGAGACTTTAGAGGCCCTACGAACGGGAGATGAAAGTGCTTTTGAGATGATTTTCAGGTCTTATTACCAGTCGCTGTGCAACTACGCACAATCCTTTCTCAGCGACCCCGACGAGGCAGAAGAGGTGGTTCAGTCCTCCTTTATCACGATCTGGGAAAAACGCGACACGCTCGACATCACTATTTCACTCAAGGCCTATTTGTACAGGGCTGTTCGCAACACGTGCCTCAACGTGATCAAGCATGAGAAAGTAAAGCAGAAGCACGCCGCGCACCAGGCCGTGATGCAGGTGCACGGCACCGAGTCGACCGCGCAATCTGTGTTGTCGGGAGAGTTGGAGAACAAAATATTTGAGGCCATGCAACACCTGCCGCAGCAATGCCGGCTTGTATTTAAATTGAGCCGCTTCGAAGACCTCAAGTATAGCGAGATAGCCGAGCAACTGAATATATCGATCAAAACGGTGGAGAACCAAATGGGCAAGGCGCTGAAAATAATGCGCGAACAACTGCGCGACTACTTGCCGCTGATACTTATACTGATGCAGGGTTTTTTAAACGATTTGTGAGTGGAGCAGTATAACGACCATATAAACGACTTAATCGGGAAGTACCTTTCTGGAGAGGCTTCGGATGCCGACGTGCGCGCGGTGGAACAATGGGCCGCCCTCGACGGCGAGAACCAGAAGTATCTCGAACACCTCGCGCTTATATTCGAACGTGCCGCGGCATCCAAAACACTGCGCGCTTTCGATACCGATGCCGCCTGGGCCAGGGTGCGAAGCCGCATGCTCGAAATAGAGCCCAAAGGCAAAATCATCAAATTTGATTTCGGTTTTTTACTGAAGGCCGCAGCCGCGCTGCTTGTGATCGCCCTGGTAGGCTATCTCGTGGTTCGAAACCAGGATGACAGCGCGCCGAAGTACATGATGGCAGTAGCAGCGGGAACCTCCACAGTGAGCGATACCCTGCCCGACGGCAGCGACGTGTTCCTCAACAGGCAATCGTCCGTCGAATACACGTTCGACAAGGAGAAAGAGCAACATGTAGTGAAGCTCAGCGGCGAGGCGCACTTTGTAATCGAGCCGGAGAAGAAAAAGAAGGACTTCATTGTGCAGGCCGGCGACCTGTATATAAAAGACATCGGCACTTCCTTCAACGTGAAGGCTTACCCCGGATCGGGCACTGTGGAGGTAGTGGTACAGGAAGGTGTGGTGATGTTCTATACCGAAGACAACCCCGGCATTCAACTGCATGCGGGAGGCAAAGGTGTTTATCACAAGGAAAGCCGCACATTCACCGTGGAGCAGCCAGAGCCCAATGTGCTGTCGTACAAAACGCATTCATTTGTGTTTAGCGACGCCGATCTGCAGTCGGTGACGGATGCTATCAACAAAGAGTATGATCGCAAAATCGTGCTGGGCGCTCACCTTGCCACGTGCAGGCTCACTGTCACCTTCAACCAGGAGGAGATAGAAGTGATCGCAACGATCATCGCCGAAACCCTGGGCCTGACGATA
>JAAURZ010000287.1 GCA_012031955.1 Bacteroidia bacterium | reverse complement strand
GTGACAGCAGCATTAATCGCCGTTGGTGATCGGTTTTGGGCAAGCCAGCGGCGTTACCTGGTAGGCTGGTTCTGTATGTCAGCGCGGCAGTATGGGTCGTCGCCTTCATCCTGTCCAGCCGAATCGCATTACCACCGCAACCAGTAAAAATGGCCGATGAGCAGCCCAATAGCCGCTGCCAAATCCGTGAACCATTGTCTGGTGAATCCCGATGATGAGGAATGCGACAGAAACGGCGATTATAAGGGCGTCGGCCAGTTTCATACCGGTTTGCGTTGGAAGGATGCACGTACAAGGACGATACGGGGAGCACTGCACCGCGCTCTCGGAGAAATTGTCATGGACATAATGATTGGTAAAAATACGAAATTTCAGGACGCGCGACGGACTATTCGTTCACCTGAATGCGCCCTTTCGGCGACTTTATCTCGTACTCGGTCATGTCCTGGTTGGCTTCGAGCCCTTCGCCGTAGATTAGATTCCCTTGCTTTTCGATGGTGACGAATTTTTCTGTGTAGATTTTCTTTTCCTGAGGATTCCAAAAGAGTTCTTCGGTGGTAAGCTGTTCACTCTTCTGAATGTTTTTCACCTCCACTTTCCCCTGGCCGCGCCAAAGGTCCTGTTCCTTGAAGTAGTACGCGTGGTTGGCTTTTAACGTGCTCTGCAGATTTCCCATTTCATCATAGAACTCCAGGTAGATGCCCTCGGGAAACTCGCGGTCGCCCGAGGCGTATTCATAGATGAGGGCAGCCTGAAGTTTGATTTTAACGCGGTCGCTTTCGGTGTACAAAGATTCGATATCCTGAAATTCGCGCAAGGGCCCTTCATACACCTGTGGTTCTTTCACGTCGGCGTTGTTGCAGCCCTCCGTCAAGAGAGCGAACAGAAAAAGTATGGTGGCGAATCGATTCATGCAAAAATGAAAAGGGCCAGGGCGGCAAGCCCTGGCCCTCTGTTGTGCAATGCTTTTTAGTCTTTGCCGCGGGTCTTGAGCGTAACAGTCTCGTTGATCCAGCATCCCACTCGTTTGGAATCGCCTTCGTTCCAGTTGAGTTCGAATATCTCCGATGTAGAGGGGAACTGCGCTTGTGCCTGCGCCATCTTCGAACGGTTGCCTGCGCGCGCATACATTTCGTAGGCGGCGAGGTACACAAGGCGGTCTTCGGCATAGCTTTGCTTGTTGGCGCATGCCTCAAAGCTTCCATAGTACAGGTCGCCTATTTTTTCGTAAGCCTCTTTGTTGTTAGCATCGGCCGCGACAGCCTGGCGATACAGTTCGCGTGCGCCGGAGCGATCGCCTTTCTTCGCCTGAATGCCACCCAGATAAATAAGTACTTCTGCTTTGTCTTTCGGATCGGTGGCAAGTTCGGCCGCCTCCTTGAGGTAAGACTCTGCTTTGGCTACGTTGTCTGATGCCAGGTATTTCACGCCCACCACTTTGGCCAACCCGAAATCTTTTTCGGTGCCGCTGTTGTGCACCTTTTCGGCTGCCTCCAGCCACAGCGGATCGTCGGTACACTTGCCCTGCAGCATAAACCGGAATATCTTCTTCGCCAACTCGATGTCACTCGGGTTTTGGCGATACTTGGGTTCCATGTTTTTCTTCACGAACTCGCAATCGACAGCCACAATGGTTGGCAAAATGGCGTCGATGTCTTCCTGCATTTTCTTCAGCTTGTCTGTGGGCTTGCCTTCGCTTAGTGCCTTTTTGATTTTGGCATCGAGAATGCCCATCACGTTGTCGTACTTTTGCAACACCTGATCGTCGGTAAGTTTCTTGATCTTCAGTTTATTCAGTCGCACTACCTGCATGTAAGGCACCAGCAGCGGATCCATTACATTGGGGCCGTTAAGCTCAAGTGCGCGATCCATAATGCCGAGTACTTCCTCTTCTTTGCCTGCCACATTCACGTTGTAGTAGGCGGCGTGCAATGCCTTGCGTTGTATGACGGATGCTTCTTCGCCGCAGTTTTGTATGCGCAGATCGTAGATCGTCATAAGCGAATCGACGTAGCGCTGTTTTGCTGTCGCATCCTTTTCCTTTTTGGCCAGGCCGTCGAATATTTCGGCGCCGTATATGTAGATGCTTGTATTCAGTTGCGGCGCATTGGTGAGTACCCAGTTGAGCGGCACTACGGCCTGCTTGAAGTTTCCGTTGTTCTTGTTGTCTTTAATGAGTACTACCGACTCCTCGGCCTTGGATTTGTCTTCGGGCCATTTCCACTCGGTGCATTGTGCGGCCGCCGTTACCGCTGCGGCTATTACAAAGGCTCCTGCGAGAACTGTTGCTTTCATTGCGTTTTTCATTTCTAATCAAACTTACGTTTTATGAACCACTGGTCGTTAAAGGTTATTCCGAAGTATACTTTAAAGTAATTTTCCTCTAAAATGTTTTCTGCTTTATTACCACGCTTTCCGAGTTTAAAGGCGAAATCGAGGCTTGAACGGCCAGCTGGTAACGAAAAGCCAAAATTAATGCCAAAATCTGTAACAGCTTTGTTGTTGGCCAAAAAAGGATACTTCTCGTAACTGAGCCCCAGCCTGTAATTGATGCGTTTGAGGTAATTGTCAACGGACACGACGTCGGGCGTAAACTCGCCCCCAATGGCAATTTTGCTGCTGGCCTCCAGCCCCTCGCCCTCCTGGCTTACACTTGAGTACTTATTCCAGTTCGAATAGTAGTAGTCTATCCCCAGCATCCATTTGCTTCCTTTGGAAAAGGAAGCCCCGAATCCAAAAGTGGCAGGCAGTTGCACATGACCGTTAATGGAGTCCAGTTCCAGCGACTCGTAAATGTTTCCCACGGCGTCGGTACGTTGCAGCTTGAGCGTACGCTCGGCGTTAAGCTTGGTGCTGAAGCCGTAGATGCCGCCAAGGCTAACCCGGTACTGGTGATTGCTGCCGATAGAATCTTTGCTGTAGGACAGCCCTGCGGTAAAGGAAAAATCCTTCATGAAGGTTTTGTCTTCAACCGGCACCAGGAACACCGCCGATTGGTCCTGGATGTTGAGTTGATTCGAATATGTTTTTGTGATCGATCCGAAAATATAGGTGGCTTTCAGACCGATCGAGAACTCGCTGTTCAGCCTTACGCCGTTGGACCAATACAACTGGGTGAGGCCGCCGCTTCCTTCTTCTATTTCGGTCACGGTTTCGTCACTCCCAATGACGTCGCCTTCAGTATCGATTACTTTGTAGTTCACCGTAGTGTAGGGCATTAGACCGATAGAGGTAGACCATTTGCCGGGCTTAATCGGGAAGGCCGTTGCCAGGTAGTTCATGTTGCCATTGTCGCTGCGCTCCGACGTGGTATCGCCGCGCAGTGTCCGCCGTTCCAATACGATGCCCGCCTCAAACACGGTGAGGCCGTTATACACCAGCAAAGCTGGATTCTGATTGTTTAGAAACCAGAATTGAGGGTGCGCAAGGCCGACACCACCCATTCCCTGGTTGTGGATGAGCGCGTTGCCATAAGGCTCGCCGATGCCGAATGAAGAAAATGGAGTTCGTGCCGCCTGACCCCAGGCAGCAACGCTACCAACGAGGCAGATCAGAACTAAGAGAAACTTTTTAGCGCTTGACATTATGTGTTAAAATCGAATTCAACCCGCTCAGGACCAATTCCGGGACCGCAAATATGGCCCCTTTAAGGGTGTTTTCAAAAAAACTCGTATCGCCGCCGCACAAAATCACCCTCAATTGCGGATTATTCGACCGGTATCGGGCCATGATGCCTTCCATTTCGGCAATCATGCCATTCACTATCCCACTCTGTATGCTCCCTTCTGTGGTTTTGCCGATAAGCGCGGGCTCAGGTATCGCGGCCACCAGCGGTAGCCTGGATGTAAACGTATGCACCGCCTGAAATCGCATATTCAAACCCGGCGATATGGCGCCGCCGTGATACCGGCCTCCTTCGTCTACAAAATCATAAGTCACGCAGGTGCCGGCGTCTATCACTAGACTAGCCTGCGCCGGAAAAAGTTTGAATGCGCCGCAGGCGCCGGCCAACCGGTCTACGCCCAATGTTTGAGGTGTATCGTACAGGTTGGTGATGGGCAGCGGTAGGGTGTGCGACAGAATAAATTTACTGGTGACGCGCGTCGCCCAGTCGCAGATCCGTTTGGCATCGTGACTTACAGTGCTTATCAGCATATGGTCGGCATCGCTCGCATGCAAGTATTCTTTCAAGGTCTGCTGGTCATAGAAAGTGTGCTGCGAAATCATGCGACCATCGTCAAAAAGGCCTATTTTCGCCGATGAATTGCCGTAATCGATCACAAGATTCATGGGGCTTTTGTTAAGTATCAATGCCAAATATGCGAACGGACGACAAATATAAAGTTATCGGGTTGATGTCCGGAACTTCCTTGGATGGCCTGGATATCGCACTCTGCCTGATCAGGCACACGGAGTTGGGCTGGGCGCATGCGATCGACATAACGCAAACGATCAAATACTCCCCCGCATGGAAGCGCCGGCTCGAAGAAGCGCCCGGCTTGTCGGGCGATGCGCTCATGGAACTACACGCGCAATATGGTAAATACCTGGGCGTGCTTGTTGACGCGTTCATCACCAAA
>JAAURZ010000286.1 GCA_012031955.1 Bacteroidia bacterium | reverse complement strand
CGACCGAAAGCCCGGGCAGTTCGCCCTCGGTGTATGCAAACATGGTTTCGCTTGCAGGATTGGCCACTAGAATGGCACCACTCTCGTCCACCACAATAATGGCTTCGACTGAACTCCTGAAAATCTCCTGAAATGTCGGGTCCGCGATATTGGGCATCGTGCTCGCAATTTTACTCGAATATACAGCTGTTACCGTATGACAAAAATCAGTCTGTGTGCCAACATTCGTCGCCGCACACAGATACACCGGCTGCTATGTTCGTGGCAAGATGAGCAATCTTCCCTTTACGATCTTATGCGCCGGAGACATGACGTCTCTAACTCCTGCCGTGCTGGCAGTTGCTGTGCAACAGGCACATCAATTCAAAACGCCACTTACAATCCTGCTGGCATACAGGCTATTGGAGGTTGACGGCAACAGCAGCATTGCCGGCCTTCGGCAGTCCATTGAGACCAAAGCCACGAACAAGTACACAAGCCTAACTGCGGAAATTATGAAAGACCGAGCGATCCCTTACGAGTTTGTGACGGAAATCGGGTTCGTATCAGACCGGATCACGAAATTTGTGAGACATCACAGAGTTGGTATGCTGGTGGTCGGCGACTCCACTATCAAAAGCCTGGATGACGTGGGTGGTACCGGGTTTCAGGAGTTTGTACAGCGCACGGCCTTGCCGGTGATGGTTGTGCCGGAGCGGATGCAACTGAACAATTTTTTGAATGAATTAAGCCTTTCAGTTTGATGAATGTTCAATAAATGTCCTAATTTTAGAAACCATGCATCGCCGGTCATGCCGGCGGATAGCTTCGAAGTTGGATCATTATTAATAAACCTGATATGAAAAAAATCTTAGTACCTACCGACTTTTCCAAACCAGCCCAGACCGCCGTTGACGTGGCAGCCGAAATTGCCCAGAAGGCCGGCGCCGAAATCATCTTGCTCCATGTTGTGGAAGAAGCCACTGGCGATTCCTTCAATGTGATGGGTGAAGCGGGGTATGATAGCGTGGAGGATAAATTGTTTACCATCCGCATTATCGAACGCGCCAAGAAGCTGCTCGAAAAAGCAGCGGCCGATCTCAAAGCAAAAAACGTGAAGGTGCGCCCGGAACTGCGCATGGGCACGCCATTTCATGGAATGCGCACCATCATTACCGACCACAAAGTCGACCTGGTCGTGATGGGCACTTCCGGTCGTTCTCAGATCGAAGAAATGATCATCGGATCCAATACCGAGAAGGTTGTACGTCATTCAAACTGCCCGGTGCTTACCATTCACAAGAAGCCGGGTAAGATCGACTTCAAAGACATTGTGTATGCAACGTCAATGAGCAAAGACGAAGAGATATTCTCACGGATCATTCGTGCAACGCAAAAGTTGTACGATTCCACCATCCATCTCGTGCGTATCAACACACCCGGTAACTTTCAGCGCGACGCCGTAGTACGAAAGTACATGGCCGACTTTGCGAAAAAACTTCAGTTGAAAAATTTCACGATCAATGTTTTCAACGACGTTACCGAAGAAGAGGGCATTATCTACTTTGCCGATAGCATCAACGCAGATATCATCGCAATGGCTACGCATGGCCGCACCGGGTTCGCACATGTGCTCGCGGGTAGTATCGCCGAAGACGTAGTGAGCCACGCCAAACGCCCCGTGCTTACATTCGTGACCAAACATCGAAAAAAATAAGCCATCAGTCGATCAGAAGCCCGCTAGCAATAGCGGGCTTTATTTTTTTGTCGCATTTTCTTTATTACTTTCAGCGCACAAACTCCCCATGCGCGACTTTTACCAACAGTTAGGTGTTAACAGAACCGCGTCCGCCGAAGAAATCAAACGCGCGTATCGAAAGCTGGCCGTCGATCTTCATCCGGACAAGACCAACGATCCTGTAAAGATTGAGCGGTTCAAAGAAATAACCGAAGCTTACAATACACTGTCCGATATCGAGAAAAAATGGATTTACGACCAACAGGTATCGCATGCGGATGGCAGCAAACAGAAACCAGCGGTTGTCGTGCCGAAAGACCCCGTTGGAAATGAAAGTCCGGCCAAGAAGGCGCCCATTGACACGCGTTCCGCTGCCCAGCGGTACAGCAGCGTTTTCATTACCGCTGCACTGCTCTCTTTGTGTTTTTGTATTTTTCTGGTCACAGACTTTTTGCTTCCGGGCGAAATCAGCCAGGATGTAATTGCCAGCAAATACGCAAGCTACCGGAGTTCGGGTGGAAATCAGTTTCACAAGTCCGACATGATTGTAACCGGCTCCGGCGCTACATACGAAATACCACTTTCCGAAACGGAAAATTTCAGGTTGGGTGGCAGCCTGTCAGTTTACCTCACTGCCCTGTTGCACATTCCCCGTTGGGTTGCCAACGACAAGAATATTGATATCGGCGTAAGCGCTACCATCTACAAAAATTTCCTGTTTGCGCCGGTGCTGCTGTTTGCCGCCTCTATGCTGGCCATGGCGCGCGGAAAAAGCCGGGCGTACGCATGATCATGGGATGCATCAGTTTTTTTGTTTTAATTTTGAACATTGTAATCTTGTTTTCACATAAGATATTTGTTTAAGATGTCCAAAAAGAATGACTGGAAAAAGCGGGAAGGAGTGGTGTACTCAACGTCTGCGGAGTTCTCATACAACTACCAGCCTGACGGAGAAGCCGAAACACTTCCGAAGCAACAACAGAATTTGCGCGTAATGCTCGACAAGCACGGGCGGGCGGGCAAGCAGGTGACCCTTGTCGCCGGGTTTGTTGGCACCACCGACGACCTGAATGCGCTGGGCAAGTTACTAAAGACGAAATGTGGTGTGGGTGGCAGCGTAAAGGACAGCGACATACTGATACAAGGCGACGTGCGCGACAAGGTGGTCGAGATTCTGTTGAAAGACGGCTACAGGGCGAAGCGCTCGGGCTAGCTTACTGTCTACGGTTGCCGTCAAACCACTCCTTGAATAAATTTACCTTCTCCCTGCTCACGATAATCTCTTTGTCAAACTCCTGGTGCAGCGAGATCTTAAGCCTGCTGTTGGAGTAGATCAGTACATCTTTTATCGCGTTGATGTTCAGAATGAAGCTTCTGTTGATGCGAAAGAGGAGATGAGGATCGAGAATTGTTTCTAGCGATTCCAACGTGTAGTCGATAATGAATTTGCGGTTTTGCGATGTTACCAGGTACACGTCGCGGCCCTCCGCATAGAATAAGCCGATCTGGTCTGTTGTAATTGAACGTATGTGTTCGCCCAGTTTCACCATGAACCTGCCCTTGTAGTCGCGCGTTTTAAACCCGGCCAGCGACGACTGCACCATTTCAACCCGCGATTTGTCCCACACCAGTTCCTGCCTGAATTGCTCAAGCTTGCGCAGGCTGTTTGAAAGGTTTGTGAATGTGATTGGTTTCAGCAGGTAGTCGATGCTGTTTACCTTGAAGGCGTCGAGCGCGAATTCATTAAAAGCGGTGATGAAGATAACCGGCTTCCTCACTTGTATTTCCTGGAATATCTGAAAACTGATGCCGTCCTGAAGCTGGATGTCCATAAAATCAAGTCGATACGATCCTGATTTTCGCGAAGCCAGCCGACCGTCTTGCTGATGCTGTCGAACTGCCCTATCACCTCCACCTGAGGATCGTATTTGTTAAGGTATCGCTCCAATTTTTCTGCCGCAGGCTGCTCGTCTTCAACTATAATTACCTTCATGGTCTAAGGGCTCAGGGACGTTTCTTCCAACACCTGGATGATCGGCAATTTAATATAATTTTCTTCGTAAGTCTTTTACCTGAATGAGTGGCTTGTCGCTATACAACGAATAAGATTTTTGGAGGCGTTCCAGGGCCAGCTTACTTTCCTGGTGTATGATCAGTTTGTCGTTGAGTTTGCTTTGCAATGTGATGTACTCCTCGTCCTCCATCAGGCATCGTATAATAAGGGGTTCATATTTCGATGTGATGGTATTTCGCACAATGAATTCGATAACTACGGGTAGCGAGCCCGGAATCAGGTGCGCGTGCTCTTCGGTCTTCTCGAGCAGTGACTCGAATTTGAGTTGCCCGAAATAACTTTCATTTAGCAGTTGTATCACGTTTCGGGCAGCACCAAGTTCGGCCTCTACCGAAGTAAGCTCTTCAATGCGGTTGCTGAGCACATAGCGGTAAGCGCCGGCTAACGAGTCGATGTATTCCTCCGCCTTTTCTACGTCGCGGTACATAAGGTTGATCACGTTCTCGAGACTTTCGTATAGGAGGTCTGGATTCACGTCGTTCCTGAATTCGTTCATCTCGGCTTCAAGTACCTCGCGCTGTTGCCTTTCGGCGACCAGCTTCACTGTATTCTCCTTGTGTAGAAAGTAATGACTGAAGTAGAGCACATTGTACAAAAAGGCGGTGACAAGAAAAATTATAGTGAACTCCACGATCTGCAGGCTGCTTGGACTGAATCCCAGGCTGTATTGAAAATAAATGCTGAGCCCGATCAATACGAGGCCAACGGAAATACAGGACGTGATCACTATCTGCGCCGGTATGCGATATGCCTTTAGCCGGTCGACCTGCAACTTATCGAGTGTTACAATAAG
>JAAURZ010000285.1 GCA_012031955.1 Bacteroidia bacterium | reverse complement strand
GCTACCCGGCGGCGGCGAAGAGCAAACTACATCGTAATTATCGACCTCGAGAAAACGTGCAGGTAAGCACGGCCGTCGGTCACACCAACGTAATCAACTGCCTCAGTTTTAGCGGCGCCAATAATTACCTCGCCAGCGGCAGCGACGATGGCACGGTAAAATCTGGAAAGTGGACGGCGCATCGGCTGCCGCGCCCATGCTGGTGTCATACACCGTCGGGGCGCCTGTTACCAGCATTTCCTTCAATCCAAAACACAGGACCTTGCCGTGGCGGCATCGTCAAAAGAAATAAAGGTATATCCGCTGGCGGGCATTGAGAACAATCCGGCCAAGATTATGCCGCGCATCTGGAAGAAGCACCATGGCGAATTGAATAAAGTGGTGTACGCACCCGACGGAAATTTTCTGGCCAGCAGCAGCTACGAAAACGAACTCGTGCTGTGGCGGCCCGACGGCGCGGTTGCCAAGGAGTTTGACCGCATTCAGGATCCCATCAACGCCATCGCTTTTTCTTACGACTCCAAAATACTCGTAGGTCTTGATGTAACGGGCCGGGGCGCAAGCTGGGCCATACCCGGTGGCACCAAGTTCGCCGACTTCCATGGTCACGATAACACCGTGTTTTGCGCCGCCTTCGCGCCGTCGCTCACCGGCAACTACGTAGTGGCGTCCGCCGGAGGCATCAACAACGAGATTCTTCTGTGGAATCCCATCAACGGCTCCACGGTGAAAAAGATCAAAGGCAAAGGTAACGCCGTGCAGGCGCTCACCTTCAACGACGACATGGAGCTTTTCGTGAGTCGCGAATCTACCAAGAACGGCAAGCCGCAGTTCAATGCGAGTTTTAACTTCGCCTCGCTCACGCTCAATCGCAATCCGGGCAATGTGGCGCCATCGAAAGACCTCAGGAAAGACGTGCAGCAGACGGCCATCAATGAGCTGCAGCTACCGAAGAACAAGATCGTTAAAACAGACGAAGCTGAAGACGGCCGCATTCTCGACTACCTCGTGCTGGCCGATGGCAGCGTACTGGTGGCAAGCGACTTTTCCTTGAAAATGTTTGATCGCAACGGGCTTATTAATAAGGAGTTCATCGGCCACACAGGCGCGGTGCGCGCCATTGCGGTAAGCAAGGACGGCAAGTACATGGCCTCGGGAGGCGAAGACCAGTCCATCATAATATGGGAAAATGTCGGAGACGGGGTATGCACCCAGCCTGCGCCACGTGTTTGAAACGGAAGAATGGTCCAACTTCTTTACTTCGCTTCCTGTGGACTCGCTCACCAAAGAACCCACCAAGCAGGCCTGGCGCGATGTGATCAAGTTCCTGAAAGACAATGGCAACAAAGCGTACCGTGATTTGGAGGAAGTGTATAAGACGTTGGGCGAAATAGTTATTCCATTTGCTACCCTGTTTATCACCGACGACTCCGAATGGGTTTGCTGGACACCCAAGGGATATTTTTCTTGCTCTTCTTTCGGCAGCCAATATTTTGGCTGGCACGTCAACAGGGGCATCACGCAACTGGCCGACTTCTTCGCGGCCGAGCAATACTTCGAAATTCTGTACAGGCCAAAAGAAATGGCGCAGGGCATCAAGGAAGGAAAGCGCGTGGAAGACGTGCTGAGGGAGTCGGGGCAACGCCTGTTCGACTTGAGCCGTCTGCACAGGCCGTCCGCCGGCTTCTTCGATGTAACGGTGACCATGCGTTCCACTGACCTGCTCAAGTATGACAAAGGAAAATTTTTCACGCAAGCGAGAACAATACCCATTAGCGTGGAGGTGTACGACGGTGGTGGGGGAGTGAAGGAGGTAAACATCTATCAGAACGACAAACTCATCATCAGCGACCAGGAAATAAAAACAAGTGGAGAAGGCCAGAAGGTGGTGAAGACTTATCCGGTTGAAATGGCGAATGAAACGAATGAGTTTAAGGTAAAGGTTGTCAACTACCAGAAGATCGAATCAAGGCCCGACGTGCTGTCCATCGATTACACCGGAGAGGTGATTGCTACTTCTACGTTGCATATTCTTGCAGTAGGAATCAACAAGTACAAGAACAACACATACAATCTCAACTACGCGCAGCCCGACGCGCAGTCGTTTACCGACAAGGTGGTTGATCACAGCAAATCAATCTTCAAGAGCGTGAACCGTGTTGAAATTTATGACGAAGAGGCAACCAGGGAAAATATTCTGCGCGGGTTCCGTTCCGTGATCGCCACCGCCAAGCCGGAAGATGTGTTCATGTTCTACTACGCCGGTCATGGTACCCTCGATGAAACGAACAATGAAGAGTACTACCTCGTGCCGACGGACATTACCAAGTTGTATGGCGACCCCGAACAACTGCACACCAAAGGCATATCAGCCTCTGACCTGAAGACCTATCTCACGCAAGTGAAGTCGCAAAAACAGATTATCCTGATGGACGCCTGCCACAGCGGCGGGGCCTTGAAGTCGTTGAATGTGCGCGCAGCCGCCGCCGACGAGAAAGCCATCGTGCAGTTGGCGCGAAGCTCTGGCGTGGTGATGATCGCCTCCAGCGGAACCAAGCAGTTTGCAACCGAGTTTGAGCAACTGAAGCATGGCGTATTCACCTACGCGCTGCTCGAAGCCCTTGATGGCAGAGGCGACAACGGCGACAAGAAAATAACCGTGAACGAACTGAAACTCTATATGGAGGAACGGGTGCCCGAGCTCACCAAACAATATGGCGGCCAGGCGCAATATCCTACGGGCTACATTACCGGAAATGACTTCCCGATATCGCTGATAGAAAAGTAAGCATAGACAATTCTGAAAAGATTATACGAACAGAGAAGGCCTAGTGCCTTCTTTTGTTTTTGCGCTGGTAGCTCTTCGCTTTGCGCTGCCGCTTCTTATTGGCGCCACCGTAACCTTTCTTTTTGGTGGTCGACAATTTCTTCATGTTCTGATAGCGCTTGTTGGGCGAATATGGCGCAAGCTTGCGCTGCTTTTTGCGAAGTTGCTTGGGATTTCTGCCGCCCGGCTTCGCGTTGGACGAAAGGGTCTTGTGCCGGTAGCTGACTGCCGACTTGTAATCGGAGCTGAAATGCTGCTTGTCAGCGGCGCGATTAAAATCAAGCCGCAATGTAAATTCATTGGCAGAGCCGACATACCCGCCCACGTTGCCCATGATCATTTCGCGCGAGTAGCCGAGCATAAGCGTGGGCGTGACCTTGAGGCCAAGCGTGGCGTTCACCACCTTGCCGCGCCGTGTGGCAGCGCCGAGTGTGACGCGGTCGTTATACGTATAGTAGAGACCCACGTCGTACGTGTCGGTCGATTCAGAGAATTACGGAAAGCTACATAAGGTTCCAGCAGGTCTTTGCCTTCGCGAAGTGGTATCATGCCCTGCACATAGCCGCTGTAGTAGCTCGATAGTACGCTGGCGCTGTCGTCTTTGATCCATGCCGTGGCGAGGCGATTGGCAGCCACACCTACCTTGATGAGTCGCGTCTGAAAGTTGGCGCCGAATGAAAAATCAATATCGTTCACATCGCCATTGGCAAGGCGTAAGTACTCCGGGTCGTCGAGCGCGGCGGGTGTGTTAGTCGCACCATTCAGGCGAATGGTATTGTACTCGCCCGATACACCGAAGGAAAGAATAGAGAACCTGTTGAACTGCACATGGTAGGCGAAGGCCACAGAAGCAAAAGTGTTTCGGAGGAAATTGACATCTTCCTGAAACACATTCACGCCCGTTCCAAACCGTTGCTTCAGCAACGGCGTGTGCAGCGATAGAAAATGTGTTTCGGGTGCGCCTGAAACACCCGAGTAGTTGCGCCGGTACGAGTAGGTGAGCGAACCCATCGAGTGGCCTGCCATGGCGGGATTGTAGATAAACGAGTTCGTCAACTTTTGGCTGAACAATGGAATGTCTTGCGCCGAGGAGGCGGCCCCGGTTAGAAGCACAAGAATCAGGAGGAGTGGTTTACGTAGATGTTGCTTCATACACAGGCTATTTGGTTCGTAACACGGTGATCATTTGTGTGAGCTTGCTCTTCGAGGTGGACCCTGGCAAAGCGTACTCCACAACGCAGATGTAGTTGCCGGGAGCGAGGGTAGTGAAATCAAACTGCGGATCGGCATTGCTGAAACTACTCCACGTGCGCTGCACCACGCCCCACCTGTCGAGCAGTGTTACCGTATGCGACGCAGTGAGTTCGATGTTTTCAATATACAGTTTGTCGTTCACGTCGTCGCCATTGAAGGGCGTCAGCAGGTCGTGCACGGTGAGACTGAATTCTTTGCCCACGCCCACGCCAACAATGTTCAACGTCACACTCTGCAGACTTCTCACATATTGCTCATCGAAAGTACCGAGTAAGTTATTGGGAGTCTGCCCTGGCGCCGATGCTTCCAACACGATCGGTGAACCCTCCGGAAGCACAAGCTCGTTGATGCCAAGCGATACCACCGAATTTACCGGCGTGCTTGATGTTACCTCCCAGTAATGTGTGTTGAGATAGTTTTCTATCGCGGGCGTCAGTACAAACTGCGGATCGCCAGCCACCAGGCGCACGCTGATTTCATCTGACTCATCGCTGATGTTGTCGAACGC
>JAAURZ010000284.1 GCA_012031955.1 Bacteroidia bacterium | reverse complement strand
TGCGGGCTTCAACGTGCACATAGTAGAGAAAGAGAAATTTCCTCGCTTCGTAATCGGCGAGTCGTTGCTGCCACGATGCATGGAAGTGCTGGACGACGCCGGTTTGCTGGAGTGCATAAAAGCGCAAGGCTTTCAGCAGAAGTTCGGTGCCAAGTTCCTGAAGGGTGACATGGTCTCCGACTTCAATTTTTCCGACCAGTTCTCGGACGGCTGGACGTGGACATGCAGGTGCCGCGCGCCGACTTCGATACCGCGCTCGCGCAAAGCGTAGCCCGCATGGGCGTGCCCGTTGATTTTGAAACTACCGTGACGGCCATCGAATTTGATGACCACGGCTATTCACGCACCGCCATCAAACGCGCCGATGGCCAGGTGCAAACGATCCGCGCGAATTTCATTGTGGATGCGAGCGGCTACGGCCGCGTTATCCCCCGCCTCTTCAACCTCGACCGCCCCTCGAACCTCGAACCACGCAAGGCCGTGTTTGCGCACGTGGAAGACAAACACCGCGATCATTTCGACGAGCCTAACCGCATCATCGTCGTCATATACCAGCCCGGCGTGTGGGTGTGGATCATACCATTCTCAAACGGGATTACCTCCCTGGGCTTCGTCGCCAATCCCGATTTCTTCAACGACAAAGGCGACGATCAGAAAACGCAATTCCGTAACCTGATCGACAGCCATCCATATTTGAATAAGCGCTTCGGCGACCAGCCATGGGCCTGGGAACCACGAAAACTGGAAGCGTGGTCTACCACCACCGACAAGTTCTATGGGAACGGCTTCGTGTTAACAGGCAACGTGACCGAGTTTCTCGACCCGATCTTTTCCTCCGGCGTCATGTTCGCCGCCGTGTCAAGCCATCTTGCGGCCAAACTTGTGGTGCGGCAGCTGAATGGCGAGCATGTGAATTGGGACGATGAGTACATGGGCGTGATCCAACAGGGCGTAGACACCTTCCGCTCATACGTCATGAGCTGGTACGACGGCACACTCGAGAAAATATTCTTCGCAAAAAATCCTGACAAGCTGATCAAGAAGCAGATATGCTCCGTGCTGGCAGGTTACGTGTGGGATCGGTCCAACCCGTATGTGCGCAATCATGACTCGGCCCTTCAACGCTTGTCGAAGCTGATCGACTATCAAAACAAAATCAAAGAATAAGTGATCCGCATCAGCGCCTGTGCCACCATTCGCAACTATACCGTAAGCCGCAACGGCCTGGACGTGCTCACACTCACAGGCACAGATGTCGCATCGTTTGCCGACGACGCATACCGCGCACTGAATTTGCAGTACCCCAAGTACTTCAAAATGGATAACCTGGCTAAGCTGGGCATGCTGGCGCTCGAAGTGCTTACGCAGCAGCAGAAACTTTCAGAACGTTTTGCTTCCGACGCAATTGGCGTGGTGCTCGCCAACAAGTCTTCCAGCCTCGACGTGGACCGTCGCTATTTTGAAACCACAAAACAATTAGCCAGTCCCGCGTTGTTTGTCTATACACTGGCCAATATCGTCGCCGGCGAAATGTGCATACGGCACGGCATAAAAGGAGAAAACGCCTTCTTTGTGATGCCGGAATTCGACCCCGTCCAACTCCACACCTACGTGGAGATGGTGTTCGGGGAGGCCGGGGCGGAGGCATGCGTAGCCGGATGGGTGGAAGTGTTGGGCGATCAACACGATGTTTTTCTATATTTGGCGGAAATTAAGGCGGCAGAAAACGCGCTGCCTCATACAACAGACTCGATAACCAAACTATACCGGGGGCAATCATGGAACAATTGATGGAGAATTTGAAGAAGCAGATCATTGACGCCTTGAATCTGAAACATTTGAAACCCGAAGATATCGGCAACGACCAGCCCTTGTTTGTAGACGGCGTGGGACTGGACTCCATCGACGCGCTGGAACTCATCGTGTTACTGCAGCAGCAGTACAACATCAAACTCGCCGATCCGCAGGATGGCCCCAAAGTATTCCAGACCGTGCGCACCATGGCGGAGTTTATTTCGGCAAACAAACCGGCGTAGGCGGTGTCGGGCCGCGTGTACGTAACGGGGCTGGGGGTGATCTCGGCGATTGGCCATTCGGCAGGCGAGACCCTGCGCAGTTTCCAGGGCGGCCTGTCGGGTGTAGGGCACATCACGAGGTTGCAGTCCGTGCATCGCGGCGTGTTGCCGGTGGCGGAAGTGAAGGCCGGCAATGAAGAACTTTGCCGCGAACTCGGCGCGAAGCCCCACATCTCGCGCACCGCCTTGCTGGGGATGAAAGCCGCCGTCGAAGCCGTGCAGCAGTCAGGTATCGACATAAGCAAGTGGCGCACGGGCCTCATCTCAGGCACCACCGTGGGAGGCATGGACAAGACCGAGGACTTTTCGCGGCATTCCTGCGCGACAAGTCCCGGGGACGGCTGCGCGAAGTGGTGAACCACGAATGCGGCATGTCTACAGAACTCATCGCCGAAAAGCTGGGCATCAAAGATTTTCTCTCCACCATCAACACAGCCTGTTCGTCGTCTGTCAACGCCATCATACTCGGCACAAGACTCATTCGCCACGGCCACCTCGACGTGGTGGTCGCGGGCGGCACCGACGCGCTCACACGTTTCACCATCAACGGCTTCAACAGCCTCATGATACTCGACCGCGAACCCAGCCGCCCATTCGACGCCACACGCGCGGGGCTCAACCTGGGTGAAGGCGCCGGCTTTGTCGTGATCGTTTCCGAAAAAGTGCTCGAGCGCGCGGGTGCCAGGCCGTTGGCCGTAGTAAAGGGATTCGCCAACACCAACGACGCATTCCACCAGACAGCCTCGTCGCCTGAAGGGCGCGGGTCTTTCGCCGCCATGCAGCAGCGCTCGACATGGCAGGTGTGCCCATCACCGCCATCGACTACATCAACCTGCACGGTACTGGCACGCAAAACAACGACAGCTCCGAGGGCACTGCCATACAGCGGCTCTTCGGGGCGCGCGTGCCCGGCTCAGCTCCACCAAAGCTTTCACGGGTCACACCCTGGGCGCCAGCGGTGGCATTGAAGCCGTGTTTTCCGTGATGGCAATACAGGAAGGTTGTGTGTTTCCCAACCTGCGTTTTCACACGCGCATACCGGAACTGGATTTCACCCCTCAAACCGAATTTGAAACAGGACTGTCGATACGCCACGTGCTGAGCAACTCGTTTGGGTTCGGCGGTAATTGTTCGTCCATCATTTTGCAGCGCCCGATGTACCTTAACGCAGCCTGTACCATATCGCCCCAGGTTACATTTGATGCCGACCGCCTTCCCGATGCACTGGTGCGCGCCGATGGTGACCGGCTGAACGCTATCGAACCAGACTACACCGGATGGATAGATGCGCGCGCCATACGTCGCATGAGCCGCGTGATCCGCATGGGCTACGCATCCGCGCTGTCGGCATTGAAAGCCGCCGGCGTACAAGTGCCAGACGCCATCATCACCGGCACCGCCTATGGTTGTCTCGACGACACCGGCATTTTTCTCTCGAAGATGATCGAGCAATACGAAGAAGCCCTCAACCCGACACCATTCATCCAGTCCACCCACAACACCATTGGTTCGCAAGTGGCCTTGTTTCTGAAGGCCTATGGCTACAACCAGACGTATGTACACCGCGCTTTTTCTTTTGAGAACAGCCTTACCGACGCGCTCATGCTCACGCGTGAACACCCGGACTACCATGTGCTGGTAGGTGGCGTAGACGAAATGACCGACGTGAGTTACACCCTGCTTAAGCGACTGGGCGCCGCGAGACGAAAGACACTGGGCGAAGGTGCATTCTATGGCGTTGTCTCCGGCACGCCGCAACCGAATTCCGTGGCGCGCATTGTCAACGTCGCCACACTGTTCAAACCCGTCACCACAGCCGACGTGGAGGCTTGGATCAAAGACTTCCTCAAACAAAACGATCTGTCACCCGGCCATGTCGACCTGGTGCTGCATGGCGGCGACTTGCCTGCATCCCTGCAGGCGTCGGAGTTGCGCGACTTCAAAACGCTCTGCGGAGAATACCCGACCGCAACCGGGTTTGCCACCTGGCTCGCCTTCACGATTCTGAAACGCGGCACACTGCCGGAAGCTGCCAACCTGGCGCGGCCGGTAAAGACAATTCTGATTTACAATGCGTACTTTGGTACACACCATTCACTAATCCTGTTACAGGCGTGTCGAAGTTCGGTATTATAACGATCATATTCCTGCTGGCGGCAGTCGCGGGCAGCGTTGCCGTCATCATGTTACAAGCGTCCGTGGCATGGCTGATCGGGCTGACGGTTATCTATCTTTCGATTTTATTTTATGGCGTCGTTACGCCGTCGGCCGCGTTCTTCATACCCGTGAAGTGGCGCGGCGACAGGAGCGGCGACGCTATCGCCATCACATTCGACGACGGGCCGCAGGCGGGCCATACCGACAAGGTGATGGATGTGCTTGCCCGTCACAACGTGCAGGCTGCTTTCTTCTGCATCGGCAACAACGTGCTTCGACATCCTGACCTTGCCAGGCAGTTGCACGACGCAGGCCACCTTGTGAGCAACCACAGTTTCACGCACAGCAGCACTTTTGATTTACAATCTGCCGGCATCATGGAA
>JAAURZ010000283.1 GCA_012031955.1 Bacteroidia bacterium | reverse complement strand
AATGAGGAAGCCTCCGCCCGCACCAACAAACCCCGGTGAGGAAGCCGATGAGCGTTCCTTGCAAAATCAGGAGAAATGTTCTGAACCGCTGGTCGTCGGTGTCGGGCTCTTTGCGCTTGCGGATCATGGCAATGGAGGCGAGCACCATAAGCAGTGCAAACACACCAAGTATCAGCTCACGCCTTGTGAGTGTGAACCCGCTCCATTGGGCAATCACATCCGGAAGGGCGGGCACTATCCACTTGCGGGTGCTGAAAATGGACACGATCGATGGTATACCGAATATCATTCCGGTGCGCAGGTCGACAAGATGCTCGCGGTACTTCGGTATAGCCCCGACAAGGCTCGTGACGCCTACGATGAACAACGAATAGGCCGAAGCCATAACGGCGTCGATCTTGAAAAGGTAAACGAGAATCGGAATAGATAATATAGAACCTCCTCCGCCCAGTATGCCGAGAATTACGCCGATAGCGATTGCGCAGAAGTAGCCAACTATTTCCATTCGAGACTCTCAGAAAAATGCGTCACACGCCATTGCAGAGGGAAAATACGTTTATCGAAAATCACACTTCAAGTATTTCTATGGCATTGCGATGAAGCACAACACGACGTTGATTTTCCATTTTCTTCAGCAGCCTGGAAATGACCTCTCGCGACGAGTTGAGGTCGTCCGCTATTTGCTGGTGAGTGAGCTTCAGTTCTTTTGTTTGCAACTGCCGGGCCTGGTTGGCCAGGTAAAACTCAAGGCGTTCGTCCATGCTCTTGAATGCAATCGAATCAATTACCGACAGCAGTTCTTCAAACCGGCCACGGTATGTTTCGAGCACGAAGTAGTACCAACTGCGGTGGTTCTTCATAAGGTCGTCCATCAACACAATCGGAATCATGATCACTTCGGTTTCTTCCATCGCTTCCGCAAGCATTTCGCTGGACTCGTTTTTTGCAGCGCAGATCATAGAAAGCGCGCAGGCATTGCCGGGCTCAAGAAAATAGACAAAAAACTCGTTGCCATCGTCGCCCTCCCGGTACAGTTTGATCCTGCCTTTGGCAATTAAAATGGTCGATTGAAAGTATTGCCCTGTGCGTATAATCTTGTCGCCCGCCTCGAAGTGCCTGAGGGTTCCTTTTTCGGCAATAATATTCTTGAGCTCCTGATCGAAAGCCGGATAATATTGATCGAGGTACTTGAGAATGGTGTTGTCCATCAACTTCCTTATAGCCGTTCGAATTCTACAATGAAGGCGTCGGGAAATTTCGTGCGCACTTCTTCTCTGAATTGCTCCGCCTTTGGGCGACTGGGAAACTTGCCGACTATCAGGGCGTAGTACTTCACTCCGTTGAGCACTTTTACATGAATTGTCACCTGGCGTTTGTAAGAGTTCTTGAGGTTGTCGGACAGCCTCATCAGGTTCACAAGTTCCTGGAAGGTCCCAATTTGCACACCGAATCCTTTGGGCCTGATCCGCGCGGTTTCGAATTCGTAAAATTCTTTTTCCTCCACCAGCACATTGTCGATGGTACGTATGGGCTGGTTTACTTTGCCGTCGCCCGGGTCAATCACTTCAACGGACACATCGGCAAGACCTTGGTTGATGAACCCGAGTTTTTCGGCCGCGGCCCTTGACAAGTCTACGACGCGACCTTCGATGTAGGGACCACGATCGTTTACCAGCACCTCTACCGACAGGTTATTGGCGAGGTTGGTCACCTTGATTTTTGTTCCAAAGGGCAACGTCTTATGGGCTGCGGTGAGCTTGCTGTGCTTATACTTTTCGCCACTGGCGGTGGGCACTCCTTCAAAGCGGTCGGCATAAAACGATGCCTTTCCCGTTTGGACCTGCGCCAGCAAGGGCGATATTGAGAGAACTAAAAAAATGGCGGTAGCTAATCTGCTCATAGATATGGTGAATTAAAAAATACGGTTAAAAATAAGAACCTTTTTACGCAATCGGAATGACAAACCCAACGTGAACTCTTGCAGAATCATTCCTTACTTTATTCGTGAAGGGCGATTTGGTATGTAACCAATTTACTTTACCTTTGCCCGGCAAATAATGATTCCTAATATTATTTGCCATGCCACTCGATACTTCCAAATTCCTTTTTGAGGCCCTCACTTACGACGACGTCCTCCTTGTTCCTGCCTATTCAGATGTTTTGCCCCGCGATACGGACACGTCATCGTGGCTAACCCGAAACATAAAGCTCAACATTCCGATTACGTCTGCCGCTATGGACACGGTTACGGAGGCAGAACTGGCCATTAGCGTGGCCCTGGAGGGCGGAATCGGATTTATTCACAAGAATATGACCATCGACGCCCAATCGGAACAGGTGCGCAAGGTGAAGCGGTCGCAGAGCGGCCTCATTTTGGATCCGGTCACTTTGTCGGTACGCTCAACGGTACGGGACGCAGAAAGCATAATGCGCGAATTCAGGATCGGCGGTATCCCAATCGTTGACGAGAATGGCTTGCTGCTGGGCATCATCACCAACCGCGACCTGCGTTTCCAGAAAGATCTCAACCTCCCGGTGGAGAAGATTATGACACGCGACAACCTCGTAACTGCTCCTGAAAATATCACGCTCGACAAGGCTGAGGGCATACTGAAGCAGTACAAGATCGAGAAATTGCCCATTGTGAACAAGAAAGGTAAACTTACCGGGCTGATTACATTCAAGGATATTCAGAAAAAGAAAAAACAAACCCAATGCGTGCCAGGACAAATTCGGTCGTTTGCGGGTGGGTGCCGCTGTGGGCGTAACACCTGATATTCTCGACCGTATAGCAGCCCTCGTAAAGGCGGGTGTGGATGTGGTAAGTATCGACACTGCTCACGGGCATTCCAAGGGCGTTATCGACGCCGCCAAGAAGGTGAAAAGCAAATACCCCGACCTTGATCTTGTAGTTGGAAATATTGCGACGGGCGACGCCGCGAAGGCGTTAGTGAAAGCAGGCGCCGATGCGGTGAAGGTGGGTGTGGGCCCCGGCAGTATTTGTACGACCCGCGTGGTGGCCGGGGTTGGCTTACCACAACTTTCGGCGGTATACGAAGCGGCGAAAGCGATCAAAGGCACCGACGTGAAGGTGATAGCAGACGGTGGTATTCGCTTTTCGGGCGATATGGTAAAGGCCATAGCCGCCGGGGGCGACAGCATCATGATCGGTTCGCTGCTGGCGGGCACTGAAGAAGCGCCTGGTGAAATGATCATCTACGAAGGCCGTAAGTTCAAGAGCTACCGCGGCATGGGATCCATAGAGGCGATGGAAGACGGCTCCAAAGACCGCTACTTTCAGGACGTTGAAGACGACATCAAGAAACTCGTGCCGGAAGGAATATCGGGGCGCGTACCCTACAAGGGCCTGGTGTCTGAAGTACTGTATCAGATGGTTGGCGGGCTGAGAGCCGGTATGGGCTACTGTGGGGCAAAGAACATACAAAAGCTCAAGTTGGCCAAGTTCGTAAAGATATCGACCGCCGGTGTAACCGAAAGCCACCCTCATGATGTGTTCATCACACGTGAGGCGCCGAACTATAGCCGGAAGTAACCATTCAGCATTTTTCAATTTGCCTCGCTTTACGTTTGAACAGCGGCCTAATTCGCGCAATTGCTGCGTGAGCCGCCTTGTGTACTTTTTCAGGTGCTTTTCGTCGAAGTATCGTGGAGCGGTGCCATCTAATTTTGTCGCAACATGAAAAGAGTGTTGTTGGCTTTTGTATTGGGTGTTGTGTTTGGTTACTCCGCTCTCGCCCAAATAGTCTATCAGGAACAGTTTACCGGAATTCCGGACGGCACAACAATCGACACAGGGCCCACGGCATGGTCGACGACTCAGCCCGGATCGGGCACATTTTCCGTGTCGGGAGAGGCGTTCTTTATCTATGACACCGGCTCCGAAGGTGTGTGGACGTCGGCTTCTGTGGATGTATCCGGCTATGGATATGCACTGGTGGATATTTCAGGATACATTCTACTCGCAGGCTCTGACGACTATCTGAGATTCTACTATAAATTAGACGGAGGGCCGGAAGTTCTTTTTGGCGATTTCTCCGGGGGATTTTTCAGCACGGCGATCGGATCCTCCATGAAGATGAAGACCCAGCGGATGAACACCGCATCGACGCCGCCGACCGGAATAGGATCGGTCGCCAGATCGACGCTGTGAAGCGTGACATTGTTCGAGGCCCCGCACTCGCGCGCCATTCCTCGATCGCGTGGCGGAAATTGTCCGACCGGTCGAGCGCGTGCACGCGCCGCGCGGGCCGACGATTCCGCAAGGTCAAGGCTCGCATGGCCGGGGCCGGACCCGGCGTCGATCACAGTCCAGCCGTCCGTGATCCCGGCACGGCGAAAGACGTCAAGCGTCCTTGCCCGCCAGACCCGGTGCTGAACGCCGAGGCGCCAGGCCTCCGCATCATGGGTGCCGAGATAGTAGGATTTTTCTTCGCTCATGGGCGGGATCTCCCTGTCACGGCACTCTACGCCAAAAGGGGCCCGTCTGACGCCCGAATCTTGTGAAAAATCGTTTGTTCCTGAACCGCCCGCCAAGAGCGCTTTGCGCCCTTTGCAAACAAATTCGGCGCGGTTTAGAAGGCCCGCCAATTCGCAGTC
>JAAURZ010000282.1 GCA_012031955.1 Bacteroidia bacterium | reverse complement strand
ATGCGCCGCCACAGCCTGTGAGCAGGATGATGGAACCTGACTGCACAATGCCTTGCTGCACCCACTGCACCTTCGGTTCTGTAGTTTTGAGCGTAAGCATGCCTGCAAACACGGTGATCAACAGCGCAATCACAGGATGCCCTACAAAATGTACAACGTCAACGGCGTGGCCATTCAATTTCATGATGCTTGCCAGCGAAGCCAGTGTAATCAACAGTAAAGGCGTAACGATCAGCGCAAAAGCGGTGAACGCCGACGGCTTGTTGGTGCTATCCTCCGGCACGTTGGCTTCCTGCAATACCGACTCGTCGAACCTGGTTTTCGATCCGATAAAAACGGCCGCCCAATGCGCGATGAGCGATACCGGTATCGACACGAGTATACCTACAAGTATCACAAGACCCAACGCGTCGCTCACGCCAAGCGTGCCCGCAGCGGCGATCGGTCCGGGAGTGGGCGGAACAAGTGTATGACTCGCATAAAGACCGGTGGCGAGCGACAAACTCATAACGGGAAAAGGTGTGCCCGTTCGCACTGACAGCGATTTGGCAAGGCTCACGAGTACAATGAATCCGGAGTCGCAAAAGACAGGAATGCCCAGGAGGGTTCCGAGCACTGTGAGCATTAGCGAAGGGCGGCGTTTGCCAAGACGAGCGAGCATCCACGCACCCAACTGCTGAATGGCCCCGGAGCGTTCCAGTAACACACCAACGATTGAGCCCAAGACAACGACGATACCGATAGAGCCAATCACGGATCCGAAGCCCTTGATAATTTCTTCGAGCACCATGCGCGCGGGAATGCCCGCAGCAAGGCCTACACCGATGCTCGCCGTAAGCAAGCTAAGCAGAGGATGCCAATGCCATCGCGACGATGACACCACGATAAACACCACGGCAAGTAACAGGATACCGAGGATGAGCATGAAAGAAAGATAGGCAATGTTTACACGCCGGCAAATGCCATGAACCCACCATCCACAGGCACCACGACGCCGGTAACAAACTGCGCTGCATCAGAACACAACCACACGAGCGTGCCGTTCAACTCATCGACTTTACCGAAACGGCCATAGGGTGTATTCCTGACAATGGATTCGCCGCGGAAAGTAAGCGAACCATCTTCGTTGGTGAGCAACGCGCGATTTTGTTCCGTCACAAAGAAGCCGGGAGCAAGTGCGTTCACGCGAATGCCTTCGCCAAACTTCATCGCCATTTCCACTGCCAGCCATTGCGTAAAGTTGGCGACAGCGGCTTTCGCTGCCGAGTAACCGACGATTCTCGTGAGCGGCGTAAAGGAAGACATGGATGCGATGTTCACGATCACGCCTGCGCGCTGAGCCGCCATCAATTCGGCAAACACGTGCGTGGGCAACACGGTACCGCGCAGGTTCAGGTCAACGACCCGGTCGAAGTCTTCCATGTTAAGGTCGAAGAAGTTCTTATCGGGCGTAATCACAGCGCCCGGCAGGTTGCCCCCCGCCGCATTCACAAGGATATCCAGCGTACCGAACTTTCTGATAATTATCTCCTTGGCCGACTCCAGGTCAGCTCGCTGCAGCACGTCGGCTTTTACCGCCAACGCCTCGTACCCTTGCTGCTGAAGCGCGCGAGCCAGCGCTTCAGCGGCGTCGAGGCGCCTGCCTAATATCACCACTCTGGCGCCGGCCTGTGCCAGCGCCTTCACCATTTCGCTGCCTAGCACACCGGTACCGCCGGTAACGAGTGCTACTTTGTTGTCGAGTTTAAATAGGTCGAGGATCATATGCGGGCCCGCGTCAAAATCAATAGGTGTCTTTGTAGAGGTTGTCGAACTTTTTGCCTTCTATTCGCTTAAGCGGAATGGCCAGACCATTGGTTTGCTCCAGCCACGTCCACATATCGCCCGCCAATTGCTTGGCTATTTCCTGGTGCCCCTCGTCACGAATCAGGTTGTTCACTTCGAGCGGGTCGTTTTGCAGATCGTAAAGTTCGTTGATGCCCCACAAGCCTTGGTTGAAGATATACTTGTAACGATCGGTACGCACACCAAACATCGTTGGCGTTTGCGGGAAGGCATACTCCCAATAGTACTCATAAAATACTTTGTCGCGCCAGGGGATAGTTTCCCCCCTAAGCAACGGCGCAAACGACATGCCCTGCATCTGCGACGGCGTCTTTACACCGGCCAGTTCGAGCACCGTCGGTCCGATGTCGATATTTTGCACCATTTGGTCGATTTTGCTTCCTTCTCGGATCATACCGGGTGCACGCGCTATGAGCGGCACGCGGAAAGACTCTTCGTACATGTGGCGTTTGTCGATAAGGCCGTGCTCGCCAAAAGAAAAACCATTGTCGCCCATGTAAATCACCACCGTCGATTCATCGAGTCCGGCCTCTCTCAAATAATCAAGCACGCGGCCCACGCTTTCGTCGATGCCGAGTAGCGTTTCCAGGTAAAGTTTGTAGAAGTCATTGAACACAATCTGATCGTGGTACATGTAGTCGACTCCGTGCCAACTGTAGCGCTGCTTACGCACCCAGTCAGGTATGTCTTTCAAGTTCACCTTCAGGTCTGCGTTGGGCGCGCGTTGGGAGGCGGTTAGTCCAAATGTTTTGCTGGTATCGGTTGCTGTGAGGAACATGGACTGCGGATATCCAATCGCTATGTTGCTGTACTTGCCGTCATGACGCTGCGCCGGCTGAAATTCGGCATGTACTGCTTTGTGCGACAAGTACAAAAAGAAAGGCTTCTGCGGATCGCGGCCATTGAGCCACTCAAGCGCCTGATCGGTGAGCACGTCGGTGATGTATGCACTGTCGCCATATGTTTTCTCCTGACCGTCAATATTCAGTGTAGGATTATAGTAGATGCCCTGGCCTTTGAAACTGACCCAGTGGTCAAAACCTTTTTGTCGTTTGTCATCGGTGTTGCCCATGTGCCACTTGCCCATGAACGCCGTCTGGTACCCAGCCTTTTGCAAGTATTGCGGAAAGAATTTTAAGCCTTCGGGCATGGGTGCCTGGTTGTCGACGATTGTGTGGGTGTGCGCATGCTGACCGGTGAGGATAGATGCGCGGCTGGGCGAGCAAAGCGATGTGCTTACAAAAGCGTTGCGCAAATGCGCGCCTTCGTTGGCAATTCTGTCAAGGTTAGGTGTTTGCAGGGCAGGCACCTTGCCGGTAAAACCCATGAAGTCGTAGCGATGGTCATCCGACAAAATGAAGATTACGTTCTTCGGTTTTGCGCCTTCGATGGCTTCGTAAGAAAGGTCGTGCTCGGTGGGTTTGGGTTCACGTCCAGGCTTGCAAGAGAAAAGAGCAGCAACCAGCGACAGACATGAAAAGAATTTAATGAGAGTGTGCTTCATCATTCACATTTTTCAACCGCGATCAAGTTCGGAAACCATTGCTAGGATGACAAGCAGATCATCACCTCAGATCGCCGTTCGCCGGAAGGGTGCCGTTTTTCATATCTACAACGACCCGAGTTTGGGCGACGGGCAAACTTGACGCGAGCAGGCGCCTTTTAGTAAATATTAACCATTGTGATAATATTGCCATTCACAATGTATAGTGCTGTTTTTCAGATAATTACATCCAATGGCATAGTCATTGATACGCGGGGTGATTATCAATAATCATCTAAAACCATGAAAAAAGCATTGAGACAATACCGCCAAAGCTTCAAATCAAAGCTCGTCATTAATGTCGCCACCCTCGTAGCCGCTTCCATCCTGGTGGTGTCGGTCATTTCCTACTACCAGGTCAGGACCAGTATCAGGGCATCGGCATCCGATCATCTTACGTCTATTCTCCAAGGCAAAAAAGCCGCCATCGAAACGCACTTCAAACATGTGACTGAACAGCTTGTGAGTTTCGCAGCTAACCCTGCGATGGCAGACGCTTCCAAAGAATTCGCCAGGGCATTTGCGCAGATTCGCACCGACAGTAGCGGCCTGGTGCCATACCACATCGCTCTCGGCAGCATGAAAAAATTCTATATCAACGATTTCCTTCCAGAATTGGCCAAGAACTCATTCTACCGTACCAACACCAACTACTTTCCTGCAGACTCGGTGACGCACATACTTCAGCACGGTTACATAAGCGAGAATCCAAACCCATACGGCAGCAAACAGAACCTGGATGCAGCCATGGATGGCACCGCCTACAGCTCGGTGCATGCAAATTTCATCCGATGATCCGTAAGTACATGGAAAATTTTGGATTTCAGGATATCTCCATCATCGACCCAAACACCGGCTTCGTGGTGTATTCAACCCGAAAAGAAGTAGACTTCGCCACCAACTTGTTCACAGGCCCCTTCGCAAAAACCAACGTGGCCAAAGCCTTCGACATGGCACGCTCGCTGCCGGAAGGACGCTGGAGTCTCGCTGACTTCAGCAACTATGTGCCGTCCATGGGTGCGCCGGCTTCTTTCATCGCCACTCCCGTATATGATCGCAGTGCAATGGTAGGCGTAGTGGTGTTCCGCCTTGGTATCGACGAAATCAACAACAAGATGACCGGCAACCAACAATGGAAACGCGACGGCCTGGGCGAAACCGGTGAATCATACTTACTTGGTCCCGACAGCAGAATGCGCAGCGACGCGCGAAGGCTCATAGAAGATAAATTCAA
>JAAURZ010000281.1 GCA_012031955.1 Bacteroidia bacterium | reverse complement strand
CTTTTTGTAAATCTTCTCTTCGTTGTTCACCACAATGAACCGGTTGGCATAATCGCACCAGATCAGTGATTCCTTCGACCCTATCGCCAGGTATCCGTATTTAAACAGCCCTTCATGGAATTTCTTGAGTACTTCATTCTGTAGTGCCTGGTTGAAGTAGATCATCACGTTGCGGCACAGAATGAGATCGAATTTGTTGAAGATCTCGCCCAACACGAGGTCGTGTTTTCGAAACGACACATTCATCAGCAGGTTCTTGTCGAACACGGCCATGCCGTTGTCTTCTTTGTAATAGTCTTTAAGGCTGCCCGTACCCTGGAAGCGGATGTAGTTCTTTTCGTTGAGCTCCATGTTTTTCGCCGGGTAGGTGAGCGACTTCGCTCTTTCCAGGATGTTGACGTCGAGGTCGGTGGCGATGAGGGTAACATCTTGCAGTATGCCCATCTCTTTGAGCAGGATGGTCATGGAGAGTACTTCTTCGCCCGACGAGCAGCCGCATGCCATATCTTGAATTGCTTGTGATTGAGCAGGATGGCCGGAATAATTTCCTCACGCATAATGCGCCAAAAGCTTGGGTCGCGAAACATCTCCGTCACGTTTACCGTGAGTTCGTCAAGAAATTCGTTGATGAAGATGGGCGTGTCGTTCAATCTTCTCAGCAGGCCATCCACGCTGAGTTTTTTTAATTCCATGATCCGGAGCACCCTTCGCTTGAAGGATGACATGGCATAGTTCCGGAAGTCGTAATGGTACTTCAGGTAGATGAGCTCCGAGATCCTCTTAAGGTCGGCGATGTCAATGTCCTGCATGAAAAGGTCTTTCTTCAGTCATAAATGCTCAAAAATAATCCCCTCACGGTGTCGAGGCTGCGCGGTTTAGGTGTTAAACATTACATGCGTGGCATCGCCCGCTAAGAGCAATCATTTGGCTCTCCAAGTCGGCGGACAGCCAGCATTGAAGTTAGCTAATTCGCACTAATTAGTTGAAAAAAAGGATTTTAAAAAGAACTTTCTTTCTTAAAAACGCCCCGGTGTCGGGTCAGTCTTTTTTCTTTTTGCTGAGTTCTTCCTGTGTGATCTGCAGTGTATCGATGTGGACGCGCAAGGTTTTTTCGAGGTCGCTTATAGCCAGCCACTCTTCTTGTGGAGGTGCGTCTTTGAGGCGTGCCTCCAGTTGGCGGATGCGCGCCGCGTGCGCCTCGTCTTTTTGTTGTTGCTGGCTGCGGAGTTGCTGCAGTGTAGCTTCGGCACGGCTCCCTGCACCCTTGCTTCGAGCGTTTCAATTTGCGCCACGTAGTCTTTTTCCTTTCGCGCCATTTCTTCTTGCGTGGCCTGAAGCTCTTCCATATTCTGCCGCATTTCCTCTTCCTGCGATCGCATGGCCTCGGTGGCTATCTTCGATTCCTCCAGCAGTCTGTGATTGCGGTCGGCAGCCTTAACCGAAGCAAGGGTGGACGCGATGGTTTCGCCCAGTCTCTCCACAAAGGATATCTCGTGCGGCTGAAACTGTCTGAACGAAGCAAGCTCCACCACGCCGTATACTTGCAGATCCAACTTCAGCGGCACGATGAGCACCGCCGACGGATTGGTGCTGCCAAGTCCTGATGTAATGCGCACATAATCTTGCGGCAGTTCTTTGAGGTAGGTGGTTTCGCGTTCCAGAAAAGTCTGGCCCAGGAATCCTTCGCCGGGCTTCACTCTTTGCTTTTCGAACTTCTTGATGTCGAACGCGAACAGCGAAACCAATTCGAGAAACTTTTCGCCAGGGTCTTCGTCGTTGAGAATATAGAGGCCGCCCTGGTTGGCACCTGTGTACTGCACGAGCGAAGAGATAATGCGGTCGCCCAGCTTCTGAATGTTGTTATCGGACGACCTGAGAATTTCTACAAACTTGTTTACGCCTTCATTGGCCCACTTGCGTTTCCCGTCTTCTTCGTTAATGGTCTTCAGCTTTGCCTGCATGGCAATAAGCGAGTCGGCGAGTTTGTTGCGGCCTGCTTGGTACTCCGGTTCCAGGTCCTTGTAGTCCAGGTCCAGTTTGCCTTCGCCGATGCTTTCCACAAATTTCGGTAGCGTCTTTCAGTTGCTCGATGACCAGGTTCACCTGGGTCGCCAGCGTGCCGATTTCATTGGCCGGAAGGCCGCGTGTATGGGTGTGGTTGCCGGTATTCGACGCTATCAATCGAAGCGGCTGAAACAGCTTCGCGCGCAGCAGGTAGTAGTAGATGCCACCCAGCACCAGGTTCATCAACAGGATGGCCCACATGAGTTCGGAGACGCCGGCCCTTACGTTGGCCACCTCGGCGTCCATGTCGGTGATAAGTCGTTCGTACCATTTGCGATCGTCCTCCATTGGCTGTCGAGCAGCAGTGCCGTGTTGAGGTCGGCGTATGGGTCGGATGTGCTCGTGAGCGATGTTTCAATTCGTCCGAAAGGTCTTTTCTGCCCACGGCGTGGTACGCATGTTTCTTGTACACCGTCCACTGCGCGAGGAGGTTGTCGAGTGAAATGCGAGGCAGCCTGGGCACCTTGGATACCATGACATCAGAATCCGGAATGCGGCCACCGTTTTCCAACACCAGCAACGCCTGGTCCTGGTCCTGGATGGTGGCGATAATGTCGGCAGATAATTCCACGCTGCCGGAAGTATAGCGCTGCAACATCAGTGCTACTTGCTGGCTCTTCACCTGGCCTTGCGCGCGAAGTCTGCGCTTGCGTGGAGCTCGTTGAGGCGGTTGATGCGATAGTTGAGATAGGCAAACTGGGCGACCAGCAAAACGGCAAGCAGCACCAGCAGGTAGGCGGCTTGTGTGCTTAACGGCTTGTCGCGAAACAACTTCATAGGTCAAGTATAGGAAAATTCACACGCATAAGGGTTGCCGTGTACGAAAAAATGTATTTGAGAACCGTGGCCATAGCTGGCTGGCCGAACTTACTTCTTGTCGTCGTGATCCAGGTGTCCTTTATGGAAACTGAAGGGCAGCAGCAGTTCGGCAGTGCGCGCAATGATCCAGCGCTGGTCGGTTCCCATCATCACCACCTGCATGGGCTTTTGCTGGCGCATTTCGAACTCGAGCATTACCTGCCGGCAGTTGCCGCACGATGTTGCGGGCACCAGTTCTTTCCCTGTTTTCTTGCGCGCCACTACGGCAAGCTTGGTAATCTTGCGGTCGGGGTGCTGCGCCGCGGCTGCATACAGTGCCACCCTTTCGGCGCACATACCCGACGGATACGCGGCATTCTCCTGGTTGGTGCCGGTTATAACCGTGCCGTCGTCCAGCAGCACCGCCGCGCCCACGTGAAACTTGGAATACGGGGCATAGGCATGTTGCGTGGCCTCCTTGGCTTTGTGCGCCAGGTACTTCGACTCAGCGTCGAGGTCTTCTATATGATCGGCAAATGTGAAGTCCTTCATCTTGTAGCCCGTCCATTTCATTCAAGTTAAATATTTTTGAGAAGAATTCTAGTTGGATTCGTTTTGCTTTAATTTGCCCGCATGAACCGAGTTCTTATCCTTGGCGCAGGCCGATCCTCGTCGTCGCTCATTCAATATCTTATGCAACATGCGCCCGATTTCGATGGTGAGTTGGTGGTAGGAGACATGGACGTGCAGGCGGCGCGCGGTGCCGTGGGTGGGCAGGCGAATGCCCGTGCCGTCGCGTTCGATATGCGGGATGGAGAAAGCAGCAAAAGCATGATTGCGTCCGCCGGCGTGGTGATTTCGATGCTGCCGCCGCATCTTCACCCGGCCGTTGCCCGCATGTGCCTCGACGCAGGCAGGCATTTGCTCACGGCCAGTTACGTGTCTAAGGAGATGAAGGCCTTCGACGCCGACGCCGCAGCGCGCAGGGCTTCTGTTTCTCAACGAATGCGGCCTGATCCCGCATCGACCACATGAGCGCCATGATGATCATTGACCGCATCAGGCACGAGGGCGGCAATCTCCATCGGTTTCGAATCATTCACCGTGGCGGCCTCATTGCGCCGAGACCGACGTCGCGAATCCGTGGCGATATAAATTTACATGGAACCCGCGCAACGTGGTGATGGCCGGACAGAGCACGGCACGATTTATCGAGGAGGATGACTACAAGTACATTCCGTACCAACAATTGTTTCAACGCACCACGGCTGTGCATGTGCCCGGGCTCGGCGACTTCGAAGGCTATGCCAACCGCGACTCGTTGTCGTACAAGGAGACGTACGGCTTGAACAACATCCGCACGTTGCTGCGCGGCACTTTACGTTACCAGGGCTTCTGCGAGGCTTGGAATGCGCTGGTGCAACTCGGATGCTGCGACGATTCTTTTCCGATGGACAATGTGCGCGACATGACGCATCGTGATTTTCTGAATGCCTTTCTCCCGTACCATCCCTCATTGTCAGTGGAAGAGAAGCTACGTCAAAAGCTGGAGCTGCCTGCCGGGCACCCCATTGTGGAGAAACTGCGGTGGTCGGGTTTGTTTGATCGTGAGCCGGTTGGCCTGCACGAAGGCTCACCCGCGCGCGTGCTCGAATGCATTCTCAACAAGCGATGGAAACTGGAACCGGACGACAAGGATATGATCGTGATGTGGCACCGGTTCACTTACAATCATGACAACACCCGCAGGGAGGTGCAGGC
>JAAURZ010000280.1 GCA_012031955.1 Bacteroidia bacterium | reverse complement strand
ATAGAGCTCGTCTTGTTGATGGCGCTTTTCCTGAGTCTCGTGAATCGCTCGAAGGACAAGTTTTTCGGAGACCACCTGCTGGCAGCGTTCGAGATCATGAATTTCTTTTTTATTCGTCAACACCATTTTCGCATCGTTTGTGTTGCGCCTGTTGTTCTACCGGTTTGGTTCCACCAACCTTATTGTCAACTACCTCACGCCCGTGTTCCTGGTGTCGACGTCGCTGTATATGCTCATGGGCATACAAAGGCGCATGTACAGTGAGCGCGTGTGGGCGGCCGTGGGTAAAACATTAACGCTGTTGATATTGTCCTTCGCGAGTGTAGTCATATACCGGTTCACGCTCTTCTTTGTCACCCTATGGACCATGTAGCGTTCGAATTGTTTACTAACTTTCGGATGCAAAAAAAGCAAAATGAGATGTGTTTGATCTTCATGGGGCTGAACGCCCACCCTCGCTACAAACTGGTGGTGGCCGCCAACCGCGACGAATTTTATCAACGCAAAACTGCCCCCCTTCACCAATGGGACGATCACCCGGAAATTATCGGCGGCCGCGATATGGAGGCGTTCGGCACATGGATGGGTATGAACAGGAATGGAAAATTGAGCATGGTCACCAACTTTCGCGATCCGGCCAACATTAACCCGGTTGCGCCATCGCGCGGTAAACTTGTTACGGATTTCTTGCTCGGCCAGGTGCCTGCGGGCGACTACATGAACAACCTGGCGCCTGCCGGCAAAACATATAATGGATTTAATCTTATTGCCGGTACAGCCGACGAGCTATTTTATTTTTCCAACTACGGCAATGGCATTATGCAAATTCCGGCGGGCATACACGGACTCAGCAACCACCTGCTGGACACGCCGTGGCCCAAGGTGCGGCGAGGGGTGCCGAAGATGCAAGCCCTGCTGGAAACGGAGGAACTTGCTACACAACCTTTTTTCGATTTGCTCTACGACGACGGGATCGCACCCGACGACCAACTGCCGGATACCGGCGTGGGAATTGAACGCGAACGAATGCTGTCATCTATGTTCATTAAGACTCCTAACTACGGCTCGCGGTGCTCGACCGTATTATTGATAGACCGTCAAAATAAAGTGACCTATGCCGAACGCGTATTCAATCTCACCACGTTCGACTACTCCGAGAAGAAACTCGAATTTGAATATCCCACAGTTTACTGAATGACCAGCCTGGCGATTTCGCCCTTGTGATTTCTGACAAGGTACACACCGGCGGAAAGGTCTGATACGTTCATCTCGGTGATCTCATTACCCTGCTTTACCACCTGGTTGAGATGGTTAAGAATCACGATGTTGGCCTTCTGACTCAGGTAAACCTTTTCCTTTCCGGCGGGGTTGGGGTACACGGTAAACGGCGCATTGCCTCCTTCTATAAACACAGTCGCTATACCATAGTATTGGCTTGTGCCATCGAAGTCCGTTTGCTTGAGCCGGTAGTAGGAGCGTCCGTAATACGGTTGTTCGTCGGCGAAGTGGTATACGTGTGCGGCTGCTGATGTGCCGTTACCTTTTATGGTACCGATCGCTTCAAAATCAAATCCGGAAGACGACCTTTCGACGGTGAAAAAGTCGTTGTCGAGTTCAGCTTGCGTTTTCCACTCGATGCTAACAATGTTGTCGACCGGTGTGGCCCTGAAATATTCCAGCTCGATAGGCAGTGGGTTGAGAGGCGTTGTGGAAGCCAGTGCGAAAGGACTGAAGCTCGTGACGGCGGCTCCCGTTACAACCGTGCCCGCCGTCGTACTGCCTGTAGTGCCACCGTTGCCATGGCTGACCCAAGCAGCGCCGTTCCAGCGCGCCACGCGCAGGTCAGGCAAATTGGTGATGTAGCCTGCACCGCCGCAAGCATTTTCATTCCAGCTCAGTGTTACGTTTACGTTCGACGTGCCGTTGGTGCGATCGAGCGTCCAGTAGTCGCACGCGCTCACAGTCCAGAAAGTCGGATCGAATGTCGACGAAGTGCCGAATGCCTGTGCCGCGCGGAAGTACTGAGCCGTAAAATGGTGTGCTGCGTTCGTGGGTGCCGAAATGCCGATGGGTCTGTAGAAGCCCGCATCGCCCGTCGGGAAAGTGAACACGTCGTTACCCGTTTTCCGGACAGGCCATCCACGTAGCTTGCGTCGTTCATTCCCGACGCCGTCGCGTTGTCGGCAAAGTCAATGTAATTAGCGGCTGTGGAATTGACGACGCCCGTTGTAAACGTTGCCGCCACTGAGACCTGCGCGTCGGTGTTCAGTGTTACGCTATTTCCGGATTTGTTAAGCGTAAGCCTGCGGAAAATCGGCGAGGCAGAACCGATTGTTTTGCTGATTGACTGGGCGTTGCCGCCGTTCAATTCGACAATACCGGTGTTGGTGCCGAACGTAAGCCCGGTCGGGTCGTTGGTGCTGATGTCGGAAGCAAAGTAAGAAGTCCGGTTGTAGGCAGGCTGGAGGGCGCCGGCACCGGTACGCTCAAAGGTTACTGCTCCATTGAATTGATCGCCTGCGTTGGAACCGGAGTTGTCATTCGATAATCTGAAAATTGAGGGTCCGCTGTTCACGATGGTGGTAATGTCGTTGAAGATGTTGTTGCCAAAGCTGGTGTTGTTGCTGTTGCCATTCTTCTCGATGTATGCGGTGCCATGTAGCTACATCCCTGTAGCAACACCTGGGGCGAAACGAAGGTCACGTTTCCGTTGAACGTGCTGTTGGTGCCGACCTGCAAAAGAGCAGTTCCTGTCAGTGTCAGGTTTTGTGGTGTGGCGCCGGTTTGTGTGAAGTTACGCAGTTCAAGTATTCCGGTTGAGAATCCGGAGACGCCGATGGCAATGGTACGGCCAGCCGCCAATGTAGATGTTCCATTTCCTGTACCGAACGAAACACCGTTGCCTGCGGTAGAGTTGACCTGAATATTTCCGTTAAAAATATTGCCGGCAGTATTTCGTGCCATCGCGATTGCTCCCGCGCCGGAATTTGCAATAATCAAATCGGCATTGTAAGTGTCGAGTGCGCTTACACCGTGGCGAAAGTCGCCAGGTCCCGAATTGGCGATGGTTGTTTGTTGGTTGAATATGTTGTTTCCGGAACTGTTGTCGGTGCTTGCCGCCGTCTTCTCGAAGTATGCAGTCCCGTTGTAAGTTGCGCCGTCTAGTGTGATGCGGGGAGACTGGAAATTCACGTTCCCATTGAACGTTGTACTGGGTCCGATAACGAAAATTGATGTCGCCGCCGAGGAGGGATGATGACCGTTTGTGGGGTGCCGCCAGTCTGTGTGAATCGACGGATGTGCAGGTCGCCGGAATTCCATCCGACACCGCCGATGGCAATGGTTCGGCCCGCCGCCAGTGTAGCGCTGCCTGCGGCGTTATCCGAAATGTAGATACCGTTTCCGGATGTTGTATTCAAAGCGATGTTTCCGTTGAACTGTGTGCCGGCTACAGAATGCGCCAGGTAAATAAGACTTGAACTGCTGTTGGTCACCGTAAGATCGCCGTTAAAAACATCAGGTCCGCCGCTTGCAGACATCAAATATCCTGAGCCGGTGTTCACCAGTTGTGTTGCGCCGCCAAAAGTATTATTGCCTGTGCCGGCATCGTTGACTGCGCCGGTCTTTTCAAAATAGCCGGTACCGGCATAGGTAGCTCCATCAAGCCTGAGACGGGGAGCGACCATGGTCACATTTCCGCCAAATGAAGCCGCCGGTCCAAGCGTTAGCAGTGCATCGCCTGTGAGTGTGAGCGCCTGCGCTGTGCCGCCGAGCTGAATGAATCTGTTCATACGCAGTTCGCCTGTTGTGAACCCCCCGGCGCCAACCGTGATGGTGCGGCCGGCGGCGAGCGTGGCATTTGCCGGAGGGTTGTCACCAAACCAGATACCGCCTCCGTTGGTACAAGTCACCTGCACATTGCCGTTAAACACGGTGCCGGTCACAACGTCGCCCATGCGTATGGTAGCAGAGCCGGTGTTGATCAATGAGAGATCGCCATTGAAAGTATCGAGTGTGCTAACGGCGCTTCGTAAATATCCGCTGCCCGAGTTCGCCAATGTAGTGGGGCCGTTAAATACGTTGTTTCCATTACTGTCGTCGTTGGTGACGCCGGTCTTTTCAATGTAGGTGGTTCCATTATAAGTGGCGCCATCGAGTATAACCCGAGGCGAACGGAAATCTACCGTGCCGTTGAATGTCGAGTTGAAACCGAGTCTGAAGATTGCTGTGCCGGTGAGTGTCACGTTTTGCGCGGTGGGCCCAAGCTGTGTGAAATTTCTCAGGCGCAGTTCACCGGCTGCGAATCCTGTTCCGCCCACTTGAATAGTAAATCCACTGGCAAGCGTGGCTGCCGCGCCCGTATTGTTGGCGAAGGTGATTCCGTTGCCGGTCGTGTTGTTTACGGTGATGTTGTTGTTGAATTGGTTGCCTGTCGTGTTGTATGCAAGGAACATCCAGTTGGTGCCCGTGTTGGTTATGGTGAGCGGGCCGTTGAAAATGTCTGGATTGTTGGTGCCGGTACGCAGTTGTCCTGATCCGGAATCGACTATCGAGGTTGTCCCGTTGAATGTGTTGCCGCCAGTTCCACCATCGTCGGTAGCACCGGTTTTTCCAGGTATGCTGTTCCGTTATACGTG
>JAAURZ010000279.1 GCA_012031955.1 Bacteroidia bacterium | reverse complement strand
GGGACGCGAGCCGCTGATCGCCCACTGCACGGCCACCAGGCCGGTGTGGATGCCGTGGCGATCGACCGTGTAGTACTGCGCAGGGTCCCAGGCGTGGCCGCCGCCGTGCAGGTCGAGGCCGACGTTGCCGGGATCCATGACGATGCCGTAGGCGTGGTCGAGCCGCACGGTGGGGCCACACAGCTCGGTGACGACGTCGATCACCGCCGGATGGTCGAGCAGCGCGAGGAACGCAGGATGACGCGCCAGGTGACCCGAGAAGCGCTGGCTCATGATGTCGTGGTTGCCGATTACCAGTTCGAAACAGACGCTGGAAAAATGTTCTATCACCTGGCCGAATACTTCCCACTCGGGATTGTAGTGGCTATGAAAAAGGTCGCCGAGACAAATGACACGCTGCGCTGCCGTGCGTTGAAGCAGTTCGATGAACATCTCTATATTTTTATCGTTGGCCTTGGTAGGCACGGGAATACCTGCCTTGCGGAAGTGGTTTACCTTCCCGAGGTGCATATCGGCCAGAAGCAGCACATTTTTTGCAGGCCAGTAAGCGGCGCGCTGGGGCAACAAGTCAAGACGCTCTCCGGCGATGTCTACAGTCATAACAAACGAACCTTTCGGCAAGGCTGCATTACTTTAATTTTATAATTTGGACAACTCAAAAATAGAGACTTTAATCATGATTAAAATAGTTTCTTCCACCATCGCCGTCACACTGCTGACAACTTGCTACTTGCACGCACAGCAACCGAATGTAAATATGGACCTGAACCTTTTTGAAACGGAGGTCCTGGTAACAGCTCACGACACCATGCCCTACCGGCTGCTGAGGCCGCAGCACCAGGAACCGGGCAAGAAATATCCACTCGTAATTTTTCTGCATGGCTCAGGCGAGCGCGGCACCGACAACAAGAAGCAACTGCGGTACATGGCTCCCGTCTTCCTCGACTCTTCGAACAGGGCCGGCTACAATTGCTTCGTGCTGGCGCCGCAATGCAAACCCGGCGTCTACTGGGGAGGCGTGTCGAGGCCGCTGATCGAACTCATGAATCAAACCATCGATAGCAATGAAGTTGACACCGACCGCATTTACGTGATCGGCCTTTCCATGGGCGGCTATGGTGTGTGGTGGCTCATGAGCAAATTCCCAAACAAATTTGCCGCAGCGATACCCATTTGTGGCGGTGGCGATACCAAGTGGGCCGCGCGCATCAAGACGATACCAACCTGGGCTTTTCACGGTGCGAAAGACTTAACGGTAAAGCCCGAACAATCGCGACGAATGGTGGCCGCCATTAAGCAGGCCGGAGGCTCGCCCTTATACACGGAGTACGCAACCGTGGGTCATAATAGCTGGGTAAGTGCGTTTAGGGAACCGGACTTGTTGCCGTGGCTTTTCAGCAAAAAACTGCAGTGACGCCGCATGTGTTGCGAGCACGCGCGGGTGCAACCACCACGGGCAGAAATCACATTGCATACACAAAAAGTAAACGTCTAATTTTTTGATACTCAAAGTCTTAGTCAATTCAAAAAAATGCAAAATCAAAAAGTTAACATTGAGATAACAATCCTGGGAGGATTTCAGGTTAGATTGCGGCCGCATTAAGAGCCTATATGTTTGAATTAGATCTCGCTCATTCCCTGTTGCTGCTACTGTGCCTTCTCGCTGCGTGTGGTTTCGAATTTGTAAACGGTTTTCATGATACTGCCAACGCCGTCGCGACTGTTATTTATACCAACTCGCTCAAACCATGGGCAGCGGTTATCTGGTCGGGCTTCTGGAATTTTCTCGGCGTGCTTCTGGGCGGCGTAGGTGTCGCCATCGGCATTGTAAATCTGTTGCCGGTCGAGTCGCTCGTCGATCAAAACATAGCGCACAGTCTCTCGATGGTGATGGCGCTGCTGTTCAGTGCCATCTTCTGGAATTTACTTACGTGGTACTTCGGCATCCCCTGCTCCAGTTCGCATACGCTTATCGGCTCTATTCTTGGCGTCGGTCTGGCATTTTCCCTGTTGCCCGACTCCAACGGCGCTGCCATAAACTGGTCGAAGGCACAAGAGATCGGTTTGTCGCTGCTCGTGTCGCCGCTGTTCGGTTTCTCGCTCACCATCATTCTCATGTTTGTATTACGGTCGCTCACCAAAAAGACAGCTGTGGGCGACAGTCTCTTCAAGGAACCCAAGAAGAACACACCACCGCCGACATGGATACGCACCATTCTTATTCTTACGTGTACAAGCGTGAGTTATTCGCACGGATCCAACGACGGGCAAAAAGGCGTTGGTCTGGTGATGCTCATACTCATTGGAATTGTACCGAGTTACTTCGCGCTCAATTCAAAAGTGGCCCCTGCGTCATTGAGCACGCCTATCAGCCGCATCGAAAGAATTCTTGAAAACGTAGACCCGCAACCGCTGTCGGAAACGCAGCGCGCCATGCTGACTGAAACCCGCCGGATGAATCGCGAACTGCTTACGAAAGTGAACGGCATTGCCGCCGTGGAAAGTATCGCCAAAAGCGAGCGGTTCGTGGTGCGGAAAGACATCATGCTCGTAGACCGGAACCTGAAAGTACTGCTCGGCCAGCAGGAAGTACGGCTCAGCGAAAGCGAACGCACAAGCGTTGAGGAGGGTATGGCTACCGTGAAAGAAATTACCGACTACTCGCCCACCTGGGTCATCCTGATGATTGCCATTTCCCTCGGCATCGGCACCATGATCGGGTGGAAGCGAATCGTAAAAACCATCGGCGAAAAGATCGGCAAAGAGCACCTTACCTATGCGCAGGGCGCCAGCGCCGAGTTGGTGGCCGCAAGCACCATCGCCGTATCCACACACCTTGCACTCCCTGTCAGCACCACGCACGTGTTGTCGTCCGGTATCGCCGGCAGTATGGTCGCCAGCAAAGGCATCAAGAACCTACAGCAGGATACGGTGCGAAATATTCTCATCGCCTGGTTCCTCACCCTGCCGGTGGTGATGGTGATGGCGGGCACGCTTTTCCTCCTGTTTCGCGCTATTTTCTAGGCTTTGCAAAAGGTTTTCGGCTTGGCGCCGGAAAAAGTTATTCTAAATTTTATAAAAGAATGAATATTCATTTATAAATTTGCCCGATGCGACCTAGAGACGAGCAGAAAGTGGCCAACATCAAAGAAAGCGCCGTACGGTTGGTTGTCAAGGACGGCATCGATGGGTTCAGTATGCAAAAGCTGGCCAAGGCCGCCGGCGTGTCGCCCGCCACTTTGTATATCTATTTTAAGGACCGCGACGACCTGATCGTCACGCTCGCCATCGAGGCCATTCAACGAATGGCGGAGGCGACTTTGCGCGGATTTGCACCCGACATGCCGTTTGCCGAAGGGTTAACCATTCAATGGAAGAATCGCGCCCGCTACTGGATCGAGAACCCGCTCGAAGGACAGTTTCTTGAGACGATCAGACACTCAACCTACCACACAAAGACATTTCCGGTTGCCCAGCGGCGCTTCTCGGAAGTGATGGGCGCCTTTCTAAAACGGGCGATCACAAACAACGAGGTGGTGAAGCTTCCGTTGGAAGTGTATTGGTCGCTGGCGTTTGCCCCGCTGTACCAGCTTATCAAATTCCACCAGTCCGACACAGGCATGATGGGCTGGGGACCTTTTCAAGTAACAGACGCTGTACTCGACCAGGCGCTGAAACTTGTGTTAAAAGGACTTAAACCTTAAAAATATAGTAACAGAGAATCCGACACCAACAACGTATACAACTTCTTATGGACATCCTCATTTTCAAACCAACCTGGCCGAAGCATGCGACCGCGAAAAGTGGCTACCATCTGAGGAAGAACAACGCATCACCCGGTGGAACCTCGATCAGCAAGACATTGACCGCGTGTTGCGCATAGAGGCCAATAATCTCATCGCCCGCGACGTAATCGACCTGGTGACCGCCATCGGCTACCAGTGTGAGGAACTACCTGACTAACCAACACCATGACTGATACTTCCAAAGAAAAAAGTTTTCACACGCTACCAGGTTTTCATTATCGCCGTGCTGTCGTTTCTGCAGTTCACGGTGATACTCGACTTCATGGTATTGTCGCCCTTGAGCGCCATACTGCCGCAGGCGCTGGACATTACACCGCGCCAGTTTGCACTCGTAGTTTCTGCCTACGCCATCAGCGCCGGCATCTCCGGTTTCCTCGCCTCGGGTTTTGCCGACCGCTTCGACAGAAAAAACTGCTCCTGTTCTTTTATACTGGTTTTGTAGTAGGCACACTCCTGTGCGGCATTGCGCCCACGTACCAATTCCTTCTCGTGGCCCGCATTGTCACCGGCGTATTTGGTGGCGTGATCAGCTCCATCAGCTTCGCCATCATCACCGACTTGTTTGAAATGCAGGTGCGCGGTCGCGTGATGGGTTTCGTGCAGATGGCTTTTGCCACCAGCCAGATCATGGGGTTGCCGGTCGGGTTGTATCTCGCCAACAAGCTGGGGTGGCACGCGCCCTTCCTGATGATTGTGGCGCTAAGCGTTGTAGCGGGTGTGATCATCGTGCTTTACATGCGTCCGATTGACGGCCACCTCAAGTTGCAAACACGTTTCCAATGCTGTTGAACACATGCTCAACACCGCCACGCAACCGAAGTACCTTCGCGCC
>JAAURZ010000278.1 GCA_012031955.1 Bacteroidia bacterium | reverse complement strand
TAATCTAATTTCTTAATATCAAAATCATCCTGGCCGTACTTGTATCTGATGAATTCCTGAGTATGCTTCTTTGAAGTAACGTAACGCTCATAGGTCAGTGGAGAGAATTCTTTTCCAATGAGCTGCTTCATCTTATCGTTGTGGTCTTCAAAGATGGGCATAAGCCAGATCGGCTTTTCGCTACTGTGTCCATACCACTTTCGTTTCATGGCATCAATAGTTATGTCTTCACCGGAAGTCATCAACTGACGCTGCATGTCAAGGGCTTTGAACATGAAGCCCTCCAATACCTTGTTGGTTTTTCTGGCATCATCGTCAACCGTCTTTAGCCTTCCTTGGCTACCATCCCAGAGTTGAGCATGTGCGAATACTTTGGTTTGCACATCGAAATAATCCGGATCAAGTTTTATCCTCATGTAGATGGGTGACTTGCCATTTGCCTTGGTGCGATTCTTTCGCATGTAAAAGGATGTTGATATTACGCTCATAACTCTTTGTTCTAGTACAAAGGTCTTCGCATAAGCAATTCAATTTCAAGATGTCCATTTAATGGTATGGTCATCGTTGTTTCAGTGACAATGTCATTGACCGGTGTTTTCAGAATAAATTTGTCACTGATAGAAGGGAATGGGGGTTCAACTCGCAACTTAAGTTCAAAGAGGCTGTAGCGATTTGAACTCAAAATTGTTTTTTCGAGATGAGCGAGTGAGGGTTCGACTCGCATAGGCCTCTTCAACTCCAAAAACTAAAATCGCTCCAGTGACACTTTTTTCGCGGTTTTGGCACTGTCACCAATAGTGTCACTGAGAATGGTCGAAAATAGAGGTTTTTGTGGGGTGGCTAAAAAGCAAAAACCCCGAAATCAGCAAGATTTCGAGGTTTTGTATGCCTTTGGAGGGCTATTGGCAGAGGAGGAGGGATTCGAACCCCCGGAGGCTATTAACCTCAACGGTTTTCAAGACCGCCGCATTCGACCGCTCTGCCACTCCTCTATTAATGGTCATCCCAAAAACCGCCTGAACGGCCTCCAAACGTGATTTTGGGACTGCAAATGTAGATGTTTAATCGTTTCCCGCAAATACCTCGCCTCAACTTTTGCGCATACGCCGCGATTTCCACAGCACCTCCATCCGGATGGCGTCGTGGATGCTGGCATTGATCTCATACCCTACCAGCAGCACAATAGTGAGCAACTGCACCCACACCATCATGGCAATGAGCACCCCGATGGAACCATACACTTTGTTGTAGGTGCCGAAGTTGGTTACGTAATACGAAAACCCGTACGACACCGCCAGGCACAGCAGCGTTGCTATAAGAGACCCGATAGAGAAAAACTTCCAGTTGTAGTGAATTGCCGGCCCAAAGTAATAGATGGTGGCGATCGAGAGGAAGAACATAATGAAGATAACCAGGAACCGGAGTATGAACACGATCGCCACGGTGGCGCTGTCGGGGTTAAACCACCCTACGTCGGAGATGGATGTGGAAATGTAGGTGAGCACGATCTCTCCGACGACCAGCAGCACCACGGCAAGGATGAGCACAAATGCCAGGTTGAAAGTGAGCGCCGTGGCTATAAGCCGCATCTTCACGGCGCCGCGATTTTCATTGGTGCGATAGCACGCGTTGAATGCGCGCATGAGCGACATGGTGCCGTTGGTGGCCAGGTATAAAGAGAAAAGGAAACCGAATGTAAGCAGTCCGCCCCGCTGGTTGCTTACAATATCGAGCACCGTGGTCGACACTACTTCGGCCATCGTTGCGGGTATGATGCCGCTCAGAAATTCCATGATGCTCGCCTTGTTTATTTCGGGGAAATAGCGCGATACATACGGGATGAGCGTGAACAGGAATATTATGCCCGGAAAAATGGCAAGTATGAAATTGAACGCGACACCGTTGGCGCGGTCCAGTATCTCGTCTTTCTCCAGGTTGCGCAGAAAGGTCTTGAATATCTTATATAGAGAAACGTTCTCGTACTTGCTGAACCGTATTTTCCTCATCCAGGCTACGAAAAGCCTTCCGGGGTTCCACGTGAGAAAAATGCGTTTGTGCTTGTACTTCATCCGCCGAGAATTCTTTTCTGATAGAACAGATGATCGTGCTGTCGGGTCGGTATCGCGGGTTTACACTTCATGTAAAATATGGTTCAAGCACGGTTAACATTTCCTTCGGCGCCGGGCACGGACGACCGGATTGCTTGTTTAAAAATACCAGTTGTGTTTCACCTGTGTTGATCAGCTTATCCTGTTCGTTAAAAATTTCGTAGTTGAATGTGATGCGCACACCGGGCTTTTGGTGAATGGTGGTCACGATCGTGAGCAGCTCGTCGTAACGCGCCGGCGCATGGTACTTCGATTTGTTTTCCAACACCGGCATCATCACGCCTTTCTCTTCAAGCTCGCGATAGGTGAGGCCGAGCTGACGCAAGCTCTCTACGCGCGCTACTTCGTAATACATGGCATAGTGCCCATAGTATACATATCCCATCTGGTCTGTTTCGCCATAGCGTACCCTTATGTGCGTTTTCGATTGGTACATTAGCGATTCAGGTTTTGTGCCGCCTTGCGCTGCTCGATGGTGAGCGCCCGCTGGTAGCGTGCGGCGTTTCGATTATGCTCGGCGAGGTTGTCGCTGAAGTTATGGTATCCCGAAAAATCTTCGCGCGCACACATATAATAATAGTTTGATGGCTTGTATTCCAGCACGGCCAGCAACGACGATATCTCGGGCATGTTGATAGGGCCTGGTGGCAGGCCGGCATGCCGATAAGTATTGTAGGGCGACTCGACCTCTTTGTGTACGTTGAGAATACGCTTCAGCGAAAAGTCGCCGACGGCAAACTTCAGCGTGGGATCTGCCTGCAAGGGTATCCCCTTCTTCAGGCGGTTGATGTAAAGCCCGGCAATGACGGGCGCCTCGTCGGCCTTGATCGTTTCGGCCTGCACGATCGACGCAAGTATCGACACTTCAATAGGCGTGAGTCCGATCTGCTGCGCCTTGGCTTTGCGGTCGGCAGTCCAGAAGTTCTCGTACTCTTCATGCAGGCGTTCCAGCAATTGCGCACCGCTCACGTTGTAGTAGACTTCGTAGGTGTTGGGGATGAACATCGCCATCACATTCTGCTGGTTAAACCCATACGTGTTGGTGGCAGCGAAGGTGAGCACCGCCGAATCAAATTGCTGTGGTGTAAGCGCCAGGTTGCGCGTGATTTTCTTGGCAAGTTCCGGAAGTATGCGCACGTTGTTGAATGTGATGTCGACCGGCACCTGGTTTCCCGAGCGCAGCAGTTTGATGGTGGCATAGTTACTCATGTTGGCCTGCAGCACATAGCGGCCGGGCCGGATGTTTTCGTCGTAGTCCATAAGTTTGGCCAGGAAACTGAACGCCATGATGTCACGCACATACTCGCCATTGTAAAGTTGGTCTTGCAGCGACTTAAAGGTGACGTTGTCTGGGATGATCAGCTCTCTCGCTTCCCGGTCTACCAGCACGTTTGGAGTGAACACCATCTGGTAACCGTAAAACGTAAATGAGATACCCAGTACTGCTATAAAAAGGAATATGATAAGCCGCTTACTTGGTTTCATCTTTAATAATGTGTCTTGTTGATGAACATTTCATACTCAATGTGTTGGGTGCTTGCCGCTCAGGCAAATGCGTGTCAAAAGTACAAAATTTGGGTCAATACGATGGATTCCAGCTGGGTTGACCTTACGATCCATCGCCTGCGGGCGCAAAATAATCGGGCACATGAACTATATTTCCGCCGACATAGTCTGTACTACGCCATGGCAGCAGAGTTGTTAAGCATTCATCCGCAAAATCCGGAGGGCCGCAAGATGGAACGCCTGGTAGCGGTGCTGCGCGACGGTGGCCTTGTTGTCTACCCGACGGATACGATTTACGGTATCGGCTGCGACCTTATGAACAAGCGTGCCATCGAAAGGTTGTGCGCTGTCATGAACATCAAGCCGCAGAAACTCGACCTCTCGTTCATCTGCCAGGACATCGGACACGTGACGGAATATGTGAAGCGACTGGACACCCCGGTGTTCAAGGTGCTGAAGAAAGCGTTGCCCGGTCCGTTCACTTTTATCCTGGAGTCGAGCAGCAAAGTGCCGAAGATATTGGGCGTCAACAAAAAAACCGTCGGCATACGCATTCCCAACCACGCCATCACCGTAGACATGGTAAAGTTGCTCGGCAACCCGGTCATCACATCGTCGATCAAAGACGATGATCACATAAAAAGTATATACCACCGACCCCGAAGAGATTTACGAGGATTTCAAATACCAGGTCGACCTCGTTATCGACGGTGGACCAGGGGGCAACGTTCCATCCACGGTGGTCGACTGCACGGGCGACGAGCTCGCAATTGTGCGACAAGGATTGGGCGACCTCGACTCTTTTCTATGACTTTGCAATGACACCCGCCTTACGACCATCCGCAGTCTTGATCGAACCCCAGTACCTGCCGCCCGCGCCATACTTTGCTGCGGCATTGTGGTACGGCACCCTGATTTTGGAAAAACACGAACACTACCGGAAGCAGACCTTGCGCAACAGGGCGCTTATCAACACCGCGCATGGAACCGAGAGGCTGGTGGTGCCTGTGAAGTCGGGCAAAGTGCCGATGGGCGAGG
>JAAURZ010000277.1 GCA_012031955.1 Bacteroidia bacterium | reverse complement strand
TTCGTTCAGCAGTTTTTGCCACATGCGGGTCGTCGAAGGTTTTTCTTGTCCATCACTTTGCACCAGCCACACCAGTCCGTGTACACGTCTATAAATATTTTTTTTCTTGTGGGCTTTCGCTTTGGCCACTGCCTCTTCGAACGACATCCATTTGACTGTAGCTCCCTCGGGCGCGTCGGCGGGCCGCATGCTTGCAAGCACTAGCGCCACTGTCGCAATTGCCAGGCTTATTATTATTCTCTTCATCTTCTGTAACTTTTTCACCCCTCTCAGCAACAAATTTAGTAAGAAAAGAGGTTCTCAGTCCTTATATAATGTAGCAGCACGATTGTAACCTCTGGCCATAGCACAGGTAATACTGTACGGAAAGTTAAATAGCCATGTTCACAACCGAACAATACATCAGCCGAAATACCAATAAACGGGGTAAAAACTCAATGTATGGGGCTGGCACGGGTTTGGAACAGAGGCCAGACATGAAATACCGGGTTACACATAGGGAATTTTCACTTCTGATAGGCATTGCGGTGGCTATCATTGTGATCTTCACCTTGTGGCTCAAGCAAAAACCCGCTGATGCGGATCCGGCTTCTACTGGTATGAAGAGCGTGCCCGGCATGCTTATCAAACCTGCCAGTGTGAAGGTGGTGGTGGAAACGCTGCGACCGCTGCTTCAACGCACACTGCGCTAACGTCTGGGCGCTTCTTTCAAATTCAGGTAGTCGCGATTGAGATTGAAAACCAGGGATATCCGGTTTCTGGAAATCGACTTGAATTCATTGTCATTAAGCGGGATGTTATATCCATACATCAGGCTGGCAAAGCCGAGCAAACTTAAGCCGGCTTTCGGTGTGGCCATCAATGAGTATTCGCTGAAATCAGTGTACCAGGTAACGTCGGCAGCAATGCCTACAAGCCCGGCAGTAAATTCATATCCGGCCTTGGGGCCGACGATTACAAAATCGTCGCGTATGATGCCTTCAAAAGTGATGTAGGGCCCGGCCGAAGCGAGGCTAAGCGGATGTACGTAGATGGAATGGTACGCGAGCCCCACTTCTACGCTCGCGGTCTCCTGCAGCGCCAGCCCGGCGCGCGGCACCACGCGCTTCCTGGTCCAGTAGCGCTCCGTATTTTTGGCCACGATCGAATCAGGTAAAGATGGGTTGTCTTGCGCACAAACCGATGCGCAGGTACTTGTCAGCAAGAGCACACAGAAAAGCTTTCTTGTCATCATCCCACATCCCTGTACGCAAAGTAATGAAGAACCTCATCAATTGCTTTACGGATGGCGATATTAATAGGGTGGAATTTGCGGGACAGTTCGTCGTCGATTGCGTGCAGTTGCATGTAGTATGCCCGCATACCGGGCGCCACGAGGGTGCCGGTGGTTATTTCGTCTACAGTTTGCTGGTAAGCGACCGATAATTCAGACTTGATGGTGGCACAGGTGACGAGCTCGGGTTTGTTATACTTGTTGGCACGTACGGCGTATCCGAACAGCCTGCATATGAGGCCGCGGTGTGCATATTCGCTGCAATGCCCGCCCATGGCGAGCGGGTTGAGGATTTCGCATATAGTACTGCCGGAAGCGTCGAGCTTGTCGCGCCAAGTAAGGGCAAGGGCCATTTCGATACAATGGTAGGCAAAAGGCATGAACTCCAGCACCGTAGCCTCTATGTCGGGCTTCAGGCAGCATTTGCCGCAGCCGGCCAGGCAATGCAGTCCGGACCGTTGTTGGAAAACGGCAATCTCCCGGTCGAGCGTTTGAAAAACCGATTCAACGGCTTTTATCTTTTCCTCCAGCGTCAAAGCAATGAACAAATTGAACAGCAAAAGTACACTGGCCGAAATATTACTTGTACACGGGGCGGTTGGATTTATTTTTTGGGAACAGACCTGGTAAAATTAGCCTTCTCCAACCTGATTGCGACGGATGCGATTGAGTCTTGCGAACACCTGCTTTGCCAATGCGTTTGTAGATTGATCCAGGCTCATTTTATCGCAGGCGGCACTCATAGTTGCCAGATACTCTGCAATGGCATCGTCGCCTGCACGATCGCATCCTAACGTGTTCAACAGTATGTTATCTAAACTTGGCTGAAGATAAAATTCATCAATACCGATGTTGTTCAGGCATTTCAGAATTCTGCGAATCTTGAGTTCGACTTCGATCAAATCAACAATCAGACGCTCGGGTAAAGGCATGGGTCAATGGGGAACGGAGTGGTATAAATATAGGGGTATAAATACCTAGATACAAGTATGCTGTATAATTGAGTGTGAAAAAGTCGAAATCACTGAAAAGCAACTCGAAGTCCTCCGCCTCGTTGCTGACGGACTAAACAGCGAGGAGATCGCAGCCCAACTTGGCAACAGCAAAAGACGATCGATGCCATTCGCATAGAAATGCTAAGCAGGTTCCAGGTCCGGAACGTCGCGCACCTTGTTGCTTACGGCTTCCGTAAGAAGTGGCTTAAGTAGCATGCATTACAACCGGTTTTACTGTCACCTGGGCATATACGGATCCCAAAAACCCTGCGCCGGCTCCGTTTGCTGAACCACGTCGATGTACATGCCATTGGGATCCGTGAGGCCGAACCTGCGCTGGCCCCACGGCTCATCGTGCAGCCCGTACGAAACATGTATTCCTTTCTGTTCAATCGCCTTCAATGCCGCCACCACATCGGCCACTTGCAGCGTAAGAAATACTCCTTCGCCGGCACGCAATGCGGTGCCCTCCGGAGGCGACGTCGGGTGGTCTTCGCTCATAAATGCGACGCTAAAGTTTTTCTCGCCGCGGGTCGACAATAAAATAAAGAAGGTGGACTCGAAAACAACCTCACAATCAAAGGCACGCTGGTAAAAGGTTTTGCACGCCTGAATGTCCTTGCTGATATACACGTTATAAACATCTTCAAATTGCATCGTCGATGGGTTTTCGTTGGTGTTGGTCCACTGCGGCAGGGTAAAGCCGGGCATGACCAGAAAAAATATTATGAGTTGTATCACTTTCATACTACCATTTGTCTGACTTGTAATGATGCCGTTCGTGGATGATCCTGCCATCCTTCCAACGTTGCACGGAGATCTGGTCGGTATTGATCCTGCCCATTCCGTTCATGTCAAACTTGTAGTGCCATAGCATGGTGGAAATGTCGTTGCTTATGATTACCGACTTGAGTTCTGCCGAGTAGTTCGAGAAGTTGGCCATAAACTCTTTGGTGCCTTTTCTCAGGATGTCAGATCCTTCCCTGCCGGCGTCTTCATTTTCATGGATCACGACGTTGGTATCATACAGGTCGTCGATGGCTTCGATGAATTTGGCGTCGCGTATATACGCCGCCAGTCTGTCCACTTGTGTTTCCAAAGGTGCTCTCATAGATGTATATCCGGTTAGTTTGATTAGATGATTCCCATTTGAATTTCAGTCACATTGGCCTCCGGATGCAGGAAGTCGATGTTGATGTACAGTTCTCGGTTTTCGTCCGATGGCAAAAAGCCGGCGCCCGCGATGTGCTGCATGAGTTTGGCGTACGCACCGGGCATGTCGTACCAACTGCCCTCATGGCGCAGTGCCACACAGCGAAAGCCGTCTGTTCGCTTTACGCGAAATTTTCCCACGTACGACCTGGGTATGTCGGCCACGGGCAACGCGATTTCGAGCAGGAACAGCGGTGGGGTGTCTCCCAGAAAAATTCTGTGCCAATCGAACGGTTGGATGTCATTCATGCCGTCAGCCTGAAACCGTCCGCTGGGGAGCACCTGAAGCTCAGCTTGGCTTCAACACCTCGAGAAACTGATTTGGTACCTCGTCGGTCAGCCACACCCCATTCTCGGAACGAAAGAATACGTGACCCGCTGCATTCATCGCCGCCGCGTCTACCTTCAGGATGATTGCTCGTCCGCGTCTCGAGCCGACGCGGTGCGCGGTTTCAGTGTCGGGTGACAGGTGTACGTGATGGCGGTTCATGCGCTGCAACCCCGTTTCGAGGATGCTGGGGAAGGGCTGCTTCGTTCGTGCCGTGATACAGCACGTCCGGTGGCGATAGCGGCTCGAGTTGCAAGTCCACGGTGACGCTGTGACCTTGATTGGCACGGATGCGTTGTGCCGGTTTCGTCGAAACTGAAACGCTGCTTGTCGTTGTTCTCAACAACCTCCTCGAGTTCGGCTCGAGTCAGTGTGAAACCTTTGCTGTTGAAGGCAGCCAGGAGCGTATCCACGCGTATCCAACCTCCCGGCTCGAGGTTGAGACCGAGCCGTTCGGGGTTGTGTCTCAGGGTTTTGGCGACGGATTTGCTGATTTGAACGATCTTGTGCGTTTCCATGCTTTGCATTGTGCGTCGTGGCAGCCTCGAGTGTCATGCGGTGAGTGGCTTACGGTCAGGGGAGGACAGGCGTAGAACTGCATGAAAATGCACCCGAGCGCATTTTCATGTGTACGCTATTTCACGTTTGGATTGTAATCAGCCTTTACTATAGTTTTGTAGTTCAAAACCAGATAGGGAGGCAACAAATGCGTGCAAGCAACGTTTCCGCAGCGCTATTGACTCTGGCATTGGGACTGGCGGCGTGTCAGAACACACCGACTCAGGGGACCAATCCCGACACCACCGCACCCGTCATCGGTGCGGACGCCCCCGATGCCATTCCAGGGCAGTACATCGTCGTACTCAAAAAAGGC
>JAAURZ010000276.1 GCA_012031955.1 Bacteroidia bacterium | reverse complement strand
ATCGTCTGCCTTGCGGCGATTTTGCCCGACAACAGCGGCGTCACGAAACGGTCGTCGCCTGTGAGCGCGTAACTTCGCGCGCCGGTTTCCAGGTCGAGGCTGTAGGTTAACAGCCGCTGCAGGCTGCGTAATACTTTTTCAGTGTGGTCCTCCCAGTCTCTGCTTCTGGCCACTTCTTGCGCACTTCGGAAGGTGAGCACAAAGAGTACAATGAACAGCGCAACCGACAGTACAAAAATCAAGTCAACTCGCAGTAGAAAATTCGCTCGTATTCGCATGCGTCTTCTGGAAGTAGAGTGCGACCGGCCAGGTTCATGAAGTGTATTTCAGCAAAGCAGACCCTGACTAAGCAGGCAAGGGCACTTCATGCGACCACTCAAAAGTCTCAATTACAATCACGCGAAATGTCCATCAACAAAGGCAAACCAAAAGGGATGTTTACCTATCCAGAACATTCCATGTGCCCACAAGAATCGACCATTTTCCATGCCTGCGTGCCTCACTACGGCATGCAGGCATTTCTCCATAAAAAGTCAATTATTAACTGATGAAAATAAGAAAATATCCGCGTTCCTGAAATTGAATTCTCGTATTTCGAACGCATTCGTTCATGACGATTTCATTTTTACATTTGCACGAATCAGATCACTGAATGACGACCTATCCCATCGAAGACATCATACCCGCACTGAAGGAAACGCTGAAAGCGGACGCCACTGTTGTTCTCGAAGCGCCGCCAGGCGCGGGTAAATCAACTGTGTTGCCGCTGAAGCTGTTGGACGAAGGCTGGCTTGACGGAAAAAAGATGGTGATGCTGGAACCGCGACGGCTGGCGACGAAGGGGGTGGCCAACCGGCTGTCGCAGTTGCACGGTGACGCGCTGGGGCAAACCGTAGGCTATCGCGTGCGTTTTGAAACAAGGACGAGTGCAAATACGAGAATTGAGGTTGTGACGGAAGGAATACTTACGCGTATGATCCAGACCGACAGCACCCTCGATGGCGTTGGACTGGTGATCTTTGACGAGTTTCACGAACGAAGTCTTCACGCCGACGTTGGATTGGCACTGTGCCGGCAGATTCAGCAGTTGATACGGCCCGACTTGCGTATCCTGATCATGTCGGCTACCCTCGATGGCGATCAGCTCTCGACGTCGCTTGACGGGGCGCCGGTTTTGCGCAGCCAGGGACGCCAGTATCCAGTCAAAAAAAATTTACGTCGACGTCGATCGCGGCAGTCCGCTGCCGGTTAACACATCGCGCGTTATACGCAAAGCCCTTATCGAGCAGCAGGGCGACGTGCTTGTGTTTCTCCCTGGCGCATCTGAGATCAGGCGAACCGCATCGCTGCTGGAGGAAATGGTAGTGAATGCCAACGTGCATGAACTATACGGCGACTTGCCTTTCCAAAAACAACAAGAGGCGCTGCTTCCAAATCCTGCCGGACGACGCAAGGTGGTATTGGCAACATCTATTGCGGAGACTTCACTTACCATTGAAGGTGTAACCACGGTGGTAGACACCGGGCTGGCAAGAGTGCCTCGCTTCGATCCACGTAGCGGGCTCACCCGGCTGGAAACCGTACAAGCCACACTCGATGCGGCCGACCAGCGCGCAGGGCGGGCAGGCCGCCTCGGGCCGGGCTTCTGCTACCGTATGTGGTCCTTGCGGGAAACAGACCTGATGCGTCGCACCAGAACACCGGAGATACTTGAGGCCGACATGGCGCCCATGTGGCTTGAACTTTCGGCGTGGGGCATTCAGCGTGTCGAAGCGTTGAACTGGGTGGCGAAGCCGCCGGCAGCGGCCGTGCAACAGGCGACCCAGCTCTTGCATGAACTTGGCGCGCTTAAAGACGGCGCTATCACGGAACACGGCAGGCGCATGGCGCTGTTGCCAACACATCCGCGCATCGCACATCTGCTTGTAACGGCTGACGCAAACGAGCTTCCAGTCGCCGCCGATCTCGCGGCGGTGCTGGAAGAGCGCGATCCGTTGCCTAAAGATGCGGGCGCCGATATCGTTCTTCGTCTGGACGCGCTGAGGGCGTGGCGCAAAGGTGGCCGTGGTGCGCGCGTATTTGAAAACATTGAACGACTGGCGCAGTCGTGGAGGAAGTTGTTGAGGGTTGAGGCAGATAATAGCGCAGGCATAGATCGCACGGCCGGCAAGCTCTTGCTCGCGGCCTATCCCGACCGCCTTGCGCGCCAGCTCGAACAAGATGGAGATCGCTACAAACTAAGCAACGGCAAGACAGTACGGTTGCCGCCACACGACCCGCTCCATCGCTACCCCTGGCTGGTTGTGGCACAGTTGGACGCGGGCTTTGAGGAGGGTAAGATTCACGCCGCCGCATACGTCGACGTCGATGATCTCGATCTGGTCACCACCGTGGATGAAAAGGTCTATTGGGACGAGCAGGCAGGTCGTGTGGTGGCTCTGCGTCAACATAAGGTCGGCAACCTCATTCTGAAGGAAAGACCCTTGCAGCCGGTGCCGACTCAAAAAAAATCGATGCCATCTGCAGCGCCGTACGTGAGTACGGGTTGACATTGCTGGGATGGGATGAACCCCAATCGCAATGGCAGGCACGTGTGCTAAGCCTGCGTGCGTGGCGCCCCGATGATCAGTGGCCCGATGTAAGTGATGCCGTGTTGCTTGAAACTGTGCAGGAATGGCTGCCACCTTTTTTGCCCGACGTCACCAACAGGGCTGACCTGCAGCGGCTGAACCTGACCGAGATATTGACCACCGCCTTACCCTGGTCGCTGCAACAGTCGCTCGATAAACTGGCGCCGGCACGTGTGCCGGTGCCTACCGGAACGTTGATCAAGTTGAAGTATTCTCCCGATGGCAGCGCGCCCGAGATGGCCGTACGGTTGCAGGAAGTGTTCGGCCTGATGGATACACCCACGGTGAACGACGGCCGTAACGCTGTTCAGATGCACCTGCTATCGCCAGGCTACCGCCCCGTTCAAGTCACACAAGACCTTCGCAGTTTCTGGAGGAACACTTATGCCGAAGTGCGCAAAGAACTTCGCGCGAGGTACCCCAAACACGCCTGGCCGGAAGATCCATACACAGCGAAGCCGGTGCGCAAGTAATGGCTAGCGGGAGTTGCTCACAAATGCAATGTACCGGCCATCAGGCGACCACGAGGGCACATTCATCGTTCCCTGGCCACCATATACGTGAGCGATCACACGTGGACCCGCTGTGCCGTCCAACGGTTGAAGGCGCAGCATCACCCGTTTGTAGAAAGGATGGTCGCTGACATCGATGGTGGGCGGGAATGATATGTAGACCATCCACTTGCCATCCGGCGAAATATGTGGAAACCAGTTGTTGTATTCGTCGAAAGTGAGTTGCTGTGCGGCGGTGCCATCGGGTTTCATCCGCCATATTTGCATCGTACCGCTGGCGCTTGAGTTGTAGTAGATAAACTGTCCTTTGGCATCGGCCTCAGGGCCGTCTACATGGAACCCGATGTTTTGGGTGAGCTTCACTTCCTTGCCGCCGGCCACAGACGATTTGTAGATGTCGTAGTATTCGCCCTCACGCTGTGCCACGTAATACACGTCTTTGCCATCGGCGGACCAGCCATGCCAGTACGACGGCGTTGACGGTGTGATCTGTCTGGGTTCGCCGCCCGCAAGGGGAAGCACATACACGGTGGAGCCTCCGCCCGGTTTACCATCTACATGATGGCTTATGGCTAGCCACTTGCCGTCGAATGAAATACCATGGTCATTGTTGTTTCGGTCGGCGAAGCCTGTGTTCAGTTTGACGGGAGTACCACCCGAGACAGGAATTTTCCACAGTGAGCCAGCCTCGTTATACAAAAGCGTTTTGCCGTCGGGCATCCAGTTGGGCGCTTCAAACCGGCCGGCAGACTCATGAATTACTTTGCGCATGCCGGTTGCGACTTCAAGCACTTCGAGGCGGCTGCCGATAAAGCCTTGTCGATAGGCATTGTAATCATCAGGCTTGGGTTTGCTTATCCGCACATTCCAAACGTCTGCCATTTCTTTCACTGAATCGTGGTGCGAGCAGATGAATAGTCCAGCCAGTACCGACAACGGAAGTTCTTTAAAGTCATGCACACCTATTGTTTGAAGCGGTTCGCCAGGGTGTGCCGCGGAGAAAGTGATGAGCGTGCCCTGCCGCTCAATGCGAAGTATCTCATAGTTGGCTTTGGGCGCGAACCGCTCATCTTCAGGATCGCGCATGGGGGTGCCATGTGCATTGCGCCATTGCAGCGCAGTGAGGCCGTCGCCGTGCAACACGCCACTTATATGCGCTGCCGACTCGTCTTCCGTCGCGCGCACCATCCAGCCGATTTTCCGGTGCGCATCGGCACCCTTGCCGGCAAACCGGAAGTTTGCAGTGAGTATGAAGTCGCCCTCAAGTTTATTGTAGGCATAGTGGAATTCGTCTCGCTCAAACCAGATGTTGTAGCCGCCGCCGGCGAGGTGGTAGGTTTGCGAGGCTGCGTCGTAGGTTGTGCTCCCTTTAATGGCAGGGTTGCCGACGTCTTTTGTTTGCTGAAAAATTCCAACCGGCGTTTGGGCTGACAACGCCATGTTGCTCATGAGAAAGAAGAGGACGGTTTTCATGCATGACCAAGGTTGATTGCTTCAAGCTATAAAAAATCGATCAAACCTCGATGGCCATTATTGTAAACAATATGCC
>JAAURZ010000275.1 GCA_012031955.1 Bacteroidia bacterium | reverse complement strand
AAACCTTACACCGTCCGCACGACATTCGTGGATCATGATGTTTTTTCAGATATTTATACTCATTACTTATCGAACTATTCCTCCATGCGTATCTCCCTGCTTTTGACCCTGTTGTTTGTATCCACCATGTCATTTGCGCAGACGGTAAAAGAGTTGGTGCAACGCGGGGACCAGTTCTATGGAAAGAAGGACTACAAGAAGGCGCTCGAAGCCTTCCTGCAGGCACTCGACCAGAACCCGGACGACGCGGCCGTAAACCTGAAGGTGGGTATGTCTTACCTCTATTCTGAAACCAAGTCGAAGGCAGCGCGATTTATAGACAAGGCCTATCGCCTCAACCCAAACATCAACGACGAGATCAACTACCACCTCGGCGTTGCCTTTCAAAACACCAACGAATTCAAGAAGGCCATCGAGCAGTTTGAGCAGTTCAAAAAAAAGCGAAAAAATTTGGCTGAAATTGCCGACAAAAAATCCAGGAGTGCCGCATAGCGGATTCGTTGTCACAATACGAACTGAATGTGATCTTAGAAAACCTCGGCACTGGTGTCAACAGTTCGTTCAATGAGTATTCGCCCCTCATCTCGGGCGACGGCGCACGCTGATCTTCACATCCAACCGGTCTGACGACGAACGCGCGGTGAGGGCGGGCACGAACTATGAGGATATTTACATCACCTACAAAAGCGGCGAATCCTGGTCGGTTCCAAAAAAGATCAGTTCCAATATCAACCAGCGCTACAACGACGCCGCCGCGTCACTTTCGCCCGACGGCAAATCGCTCTTTCTCTATTATGAGGAAGGCAACGGCGACATATACATGTCGCGACTCGAAGGAAGCGAGTGGACCAAGCCCGAGCCGCTCGGCAAAAATGTGAACACGTCGCTGTTTTGGGAAACCAGCGCCAGTGTGAGTGCCGACGGAAAGAAGTTGTACTTCGCCAGCAACCGGCCCGGCGGCAAAGGCGAACTTGACTTGTACGTGAGCGAACTGGACGGACGCGGCGACTGGGGAAAAGCAGCAAACCTCGGACCCAACATCAACACGGAAGGAAATGAAGACGCCCCCGTGATCCATCCCCGACGGTGCGACCCTGTATTTTTCTTCCGACGGCCATCCGACGCTGGGCAATGCCGACATCTTTGTGAGCGAGTACAAGGGAGGCAAGTGGCAGAAGCCTGAAAACATCGGTTGGCCCATCAACACGTGGGAGTATGATGGGTTCTTCACCATTTCAACTGACAAGAAGAAAGGTTATTACTCTACACTCAAAGAGGGCGGCCTAGGCGAAGCGGATATTTATTCCATCACATTCCTGGAACCGAAATACAAACCTAAACCAAAACCCGTGGAGGTGGTGGCTGCCACCGCAACCACCACTGCGACAACAACGACGGCTCCGGCGCCCAAGCCCAAAGAGCCGGAACACAAAGCTGTAGAGTACGTAGACCCTATCGTGCAAAAGAGCCGCGACGAACGCGTAGTGACCGTGTTGAAAGGAAAGGTGATCGACGAAGTAACGGCCAACCCGCTGGGCGCGCGCATCTCGCTTGTTGACAACGCCACCAAGAAAGTAATCGCCCGCATCAACTCCAATCCGACGACCGGCGATTTTGAACTGGTGATTCCGCACGGTGGAAACTACGGTGTGGCCACCGAAAAGGAAGGATACCTCTTTAACTCGATCAACTTCAACCTGCCGAAGTTCGCTGAATTCCAGGAGATAGATACGCACATCATTATGGTGCGGGCCGAAATAGGTTCGAAAGTGGTGTTGAAGAATATCTTCTTCGATACCGGGCGATCAGATCTGAAAACAGAATCAATATCGGAGGTGGAAAAGATACAGGAGTTGTTGCTTGCCAACCCGCACCTGCGCGTGCAGATTAACGGCCATACCGACAACACCGGCAACGCCGCCACCAACAAGACACTCTCATTGAAACGCGCCTCTTCTGTGGTGGATTACCTCGCAAGCCACGGCGTTGATGCTGCGAGACTTTCCGCCAAAGGCTACGGTGCGGAAAGACCTATCGTATCCAACGACGACGAAATTGGCGGTCGCGAGATCAATCGCCGCACCGAGATCGAAATTATCGGCGACAGCAGCCAGTAAGTGTAAACAATTTGGCGTCATTGCGGTCTAATCCGCGTGCACCTTGCAACCCGATGGGTACACGTTCGTTCCTCATCAGGATGATCGAACTCCAGACGCTGCTTCGAAATGGTTCCTTCATAGGCACACCTGACGATGACCTGACCGTCGGGCAGCATTCGCTGAAAGGCGGTGCCACCGCTATCGTGTCGCTTACAAACCACTACGGCCTTGCCTATTGCATGAAGGGAGGAGTGCGCTGGAGCAAAACACAGGCATCGTGGCACATTGGGGAACGAGAATTGCTTTTTGCAAACAAAGGCGCCTATCGCCTCAAGAGCGACCTCGGCGCCGATACTCAAATACTCCTGGTATTGTTCTCCGACCGTTTTTTGAGAGATGCGGCCTCACGCGTAGTCGCGTTGCAGGACCAGACCCTCTGGCGCACATCCTCGCCCGTACTGCCGCTGGATGTGGACGAATTTGTGACCACGGGCTGCCATGTGTTGTCGAGGTTGCTGTCACTGCCGCATGCCGTTCCGCATCAGCTCGCAGGGATCAAAATCAATGACCTGCTTTTTCACCTTTTTCTGGGGGGCCACAACGAGTCGCTCAGGGCGTTGCTTGCCGCAGCGTGTGCGCAAACGAGGCCCGACATTGTGATGGTGATGGAAAATAACTACCTCTGCAATCTGCCACTCTCGCAATATGCGATGATGTGCGGTCGCAGTCTTTCTGCTTTCAAGGAAGACTTCAGGCAGCTTTACGCCACCACACCCGCCCGCTGGCTGGTACACAAGCGGCTCCACTATGCGCGCACACTGCTCGACAAGAGCAACTTCAGCATTGCCGAAACAGCGGAGACGGCCGGGTTTGTGAACGTGGCGCACTTTATAAAAGTGTTCAAGGCGCGGTATCACGTTACGCCGCTCGCATTGCGTAAGAGACAGTTGTCAAGGAACCTTTCAGGAAACGGACACACACCCGCCCCCGATGAGCCCGGCCGCCATTTGTGGCTGTGAGCCGCTGCGGTTAAAATAATTTTTACAAATTGAGGTGATATTCGACTGCCGCCAGGCACATGGTATTGAACAAGATCGAGCAATGCCAATGAAATATCCGGGTACCATGAGTAATCGCGGCTTTTCGATTTTGACCTTTGAAGAGTAAATGACGAGCATATGAAAACAGCAACCAGGCCGGAGGCTTCACTGGCGCCGCCCGGCATCGACGAGCTATATGAATCGGCGTTCCCGGCAGTAGCGGCCGTAGCCAGCAAGTGGAGCGCCTCGCTGGAAGAAGTGCGCGACTTGTTTCACGATGCACTGATCCTCTACTACGAAAAATCGCAGCAGGCGGATTTCTTTGTCGCCTCCGCGGAAGCATATATTGTGGGAATCGTGAAACACCTTCTGATTCGAAAGCACAAACTGCAACGCAACATGTTGCTAACGGAACAGTGGGAAGAGTCGATTCAAATACCCGACGATTTCTATCCCGATGTGAAAACAACACGCCTGATGTCGCTGCTCGAATATACCGGGGAGAGATGTCTTCAATTGCTCAAAGCTTTCTACTACGACGGATTGTCAATGCAGTTGATAGCACAGCGCTTTGGCTATCGAACCCAACATTCTGCCACCGTGCAGAAATTCAAATGCCTGGAAAGAACGCGCCGATGCGTGGAGGAAAAACACCTGAGCCATGAGGACTTCTTTGAATGAAATAAGAGAAATAGACGACTACCTGCGCGGCAGCCTGTCGCCGGAAGACGCGACGGTGATGAACGCACGTTTGCTGCTGAACCCCGCACTGCGGCTAAAATGCGCGGCGCAACAAAAGCTGCATGCGGTAGTGAGGGCATTTGCCAGAAAGACGATGCGACGGGAGTTGCAAGTGCGTTTCGATGAAATGATCAACGAGCCAGCCAATGCCGCTTTGAGAAGAGAGATCGTGGATAACCTCAAAAAATAGTGTGATGCAAGTAACCAATACCATAATACCGATGGTGATCGACAGCAGCTCGCGCGGTGAGCGGTCGTACGATATTTATAGCCTTTTGCTGAAAGAGCGGATCGTATTCCTGGGAAGCAAAGTGGAAGACCAACTTGCCAACCTGATCGTGGCGCAGTTGCTGTACCTGAACAGCGAAGATCAGAAAAAACCGATCAGCCTTTACATCAACAGCCCGGGAGGCAGTGTGTACGCGGGGCTCGCCATCTACGACGCCATGCAGATGATTGCCGCGCCGGTATCTACGGTGGCGGTGGGCATGACTGCCAGCATGGGCACCGGGTTGCTTACCGCGGGTGCAACCGGGATGCGCTATGCACTGCCGCACGCGACCATTCACATGCATCCTACCGGCGGGGGAGCGCAAGGTTATACCGAAGACGTGCGCATTGCAACGCGCGAGCAGGAGCGCGTACAGGCACAGTTGTTTCACCTTATCGGCAAGCACGCAGGACACACCGGTAAAGAAATAGAAGAATACTTTTTGAGAGACCGCTTTATGAATGCAGTGGAAGCAAAGGCATTCGGTCTCATCGATGCCGTACTCGGCGACACAAGCGACCTGGTTTCTGTAACGCACTCC
>JAAURZ010000274.1 GCA_012031955.1 Bacteroidia bacterium | reverse complement strand
CCTTGGATACGGAAAGAGTCACATGTGTTCCGTCACACACGCAACACAGTTCGAATGGATCAGCGTTTTCTTTCGCGCGGTGCTTAAAAAGTCAATGCGTCAACCCTGCATTGTATCAGGCATGGCGACAATGGCAGCGTCGCTCCCTCAGAGAAAGAAAGTACTTCCGGTTTTGGGCGGACCTTGCAACAAAATGAAACGATGGTTCGAGACGACACGAATCATAACCGTGACAGACGCGTCGTAATGCTGCGGATAAAGCGCTTTGCTTTTACGTTTAATAACGACTTCAAACAAGTATTCAAAAGTCGTGTATACAAATCATCAAAAGGAAAATATTTGTTGAACCAATCGTTGACAGTTTAGTGCAAGTGATTATTTTTCGTTCATTGATTCGGTACGAGAGTCTTAAGTCTGAAATTATTTTTCGCGTGCAAGGCCAGGTTAGTGGTTCAGTGAAGGACGTTGCAAATTAAAGCTGGTATGGCGACTATCAAATTGTATTGCAAAAGCTACCCGAGCGAGATGATGCTGATCAATTCGGATGCCCCTAAAGTCAACATCATCAATAGCGTGTTTGGTGAAGGTGGAAGTTTGACGCGATTTGAGACAGAGGGATTTTCCGTAGCAATGAGCGATCACGCGTTGCTCACTTTGGTGCACAACATAGATAGAACGCTGCGGTCTTTGCCGGCTGTTGATCCAGCGAATTTTCTCAAGACTGTCGGATATTCTTTGACGTTTAAGAGCAATGGGCACAGCTCGGCGCCAAAAAAGCATAGAACTGATAGGGTGATTACAACACTTAAGTCGTTGCGCAAGCTGGCCAACTTCTGTCTTAGCAGGGATTGTAGTCTGCAAATTGAAAAATACCACGAGGAAATTGATTTTCCCTTGACGGGTATTTGACAGCGACAGTTGAAGGGTCGGCTTACGGAGGGAAGCGACTGGTAATTTGTAATCGTGTCATCCGCTGGCAAGCCCTATCGGTTTTTTATCTCTCCCTCGTATTTGTCTGCATACACCAACAACATGGCCTTATGGCGACCATTAAGTTTTACTGCACATTTCATCAGGGTGAGACGGTCTTTGTCGATAGTGAGCTGCCGCGGGTAGACATGATAAGTGGGGTTCTTGGCGAGGGTAGCCTGGTAGATATCGATGTGAGCTGGATTTGAAATGTTGATCGCCGACGCAGCATTGTCTGACATGGTACGCAATATAAATAGAAATATACGCGCCTTATTGACCGAAGGCGGCTATCGTCATCGAAAGTCTGTCGGAGTCGCCTTTGATTTCGAGGGGGCCAGGCATTTTCTGCAACCGGAAATTTACACCACCGACGAGTTGATTATGATTCTGATATCACTTCGAAGGCTTGCCCGGTTGTGTATTGAGAAAGGCAGCTCGCTTATGATTGAGGAGCATAACAGTGAAAAAGACCGCGTATAAAATAACTGTCATTGAGGTGGTGGCTTCGGGTTGCCGTCAGAATATAATTGTCGACGTTCACATGTTTAATAAGACCGCAGAATTGGATAGGGTACTTGTACGGCGCATGCACTTCGCGTCAGTCTACTTTCGTATGGACTACGCTTCGCTAGTCAACAAAACGAGTTGCATGCAAAGCGTGTCCTACTTTTTTTCTGGTTGTTGGAGTCTTAGATTTCATCGCTCATGAAATGACCAGGCCTTTCAAAAACCGAACTGCCGCTTCAGGTTTTGTACAACAAAACAACAAGCGCCTGGCTGCACAAAGTGCAAGTAGAATACGATCGCTCTGATCGATCAAAAAAAAGTGTGGCATATTTTACACAACTTTCTCGTCATTTTAAAACCACATCAGACACACGATTCTCATGCGTGTAGTCAATTCATTGTTGAAAAATATTTGTTGGACTAACCCTTGACACTCACATGCAAGTGAGTATTTTTCATTTACAAGGTCGTCACAAAGTAAGATTGTCGGAAAGAATATTTCACAGTACGTACTTGTTGTCGGCGCCAGTTTTAACAAATGACTTACATTATCTAAACACCATGAGACTCAAAAAGTACAGCAGACTTGTTCCGGCGTTTCCCAATGCTGCGAGCAAACGGGTAGCGGTGCCCACGCTTTCAGAAGTTGCCGACGATTGGCTGACATATTTTCGGGGCCTCGCGCGATACAAGACAGACCAAAGACTTTTGAAAAGAATTGGTCCTGTTGCGTTCGGTATTGAATTGGAAAAGTATCTGCCCGATTCGTATCGTCCTCGCATGATCGTATACAACCTGATCGAAGCGGGGAGCAAGCTTGTGCCAGTGGTCGACCATTTGGCGAAAGACAATCGCGGCCTCCAAATATTCATACCATACACCAGCCACGCCAAGCGCTACACCGAAGCATGCGAACTGATGGCGCGACAGGCGCGCGTAAAACTGCTTACCCGGCCTGCACCCGAAGATGTGATCAACGGAATTATTGCGTACGTGGAGAACGATGCAGTTGGCGACTGCTTTTGGTCTTGCCAGGCGGTTTTGCAATTGTCGCAATTGTTGAGTCGGAAGCCAAACGCGACAAATATATTCAGATCGGCACCGACCTCATTCGCAAGTATGTGCCCGCTTCAATTTTCGAACAACACTCGAAGGGCGGCAAAGAGGAATGGATACATGACATCAACCAGCTTGACCCTAGCAAGATAAATAGCCTGGTTATGAAGTGCGTAAGACGACACCGTCTCATGGGTATCCCCGCGTGCTAGCAACGCGCATCGTCCGCGTATTTGTCCAGTGAGTACTACAACGGAAATATTATGTCAACAATCAGGCTTTATTGCCAACAGCACCCCAAGCAAATAGTGTACTTGAGATCCGATTGGGAAAAGTTCGATCACATCAACAAGTCGCTAAGCCTGGCTTTGGGTGTACGTGATCTGAGATTGATGAAGGTCGAAATTTCCGTGCAAGGCCGGGCCATTGTTCAATTGATGAATGGAATTCTGAAGGCGATGGTGCGCGTGGTTGAAGTGAATCGGCAAGCTGCCTACAATCGGATGTCACATGGCGATAAGCCCGATAGCAGCAAGTATTTTCTTGACGCGAAAGCCGTTCACAGAGACAGGGCCATTGTCGCGTTAAACGCGATTCGCTCGCTCTGCATCTTTTGCTTTGCCGAAAAATGCACCCTCGTAGTGGGCCGGTCTCCCGACTATGTAATTCTGTCCTGATACGGGGCGCATTCGATCCGATCACTAAACTGAGTTTCTGGCATGATGATAACGAATCTATTCAAGCTGCTATACCATCGCTATAGCATAGTACAGCAATACCTCGAAGGCTATTGGATGCTCTGGTGGCGTGCCACCACGCCGCCGGGAGATGGGAAATTGATAAACCCTTACCAGCAAAGGGTGCTGTCTATCATACAAGGATCGCTGCCCTCCTTCAGGCAGGAAGGAAACAGGTTTTATGAAGAGAGCCCCGACCTGTTAAAGATCGTGGAGGCGGAATTTGTGAACATCGGATATGGCGAAAGAAGTGTTACCATATATTTTGGAGTTCATGTTCCCGAAGTGCACAAGCTTGTAGGGCGCGAAAAAATTTTGGAGCCGATAGGTGTGGGTGACTGTGTGTTCCTCTGCAATATCAACGAAGTGGCGCAAGGCTTTAACGGGAGGCCTGCGCGGCGGTACTGGACCCTAGGCGGATATTCCCGCCAGGCGTACAGGCAGATAAAACAGATAATGGCCGGCACGGTATTTCCGTTCGCGCAAAAGGTGAATTCCCTGGCATCGTTCAACGCCTTCATCGATTCGATCCACCATACATCAAAGGAGTTTCCGCGATATCCGGTGCAACTGCTCCTGCTGAAATATTTGGCGAAGAAAGACGACGAGGTAAAGAAAATAACGCGGGAGCTGCTGAAGAGAGATCCCATCTACTTTGGACCATGCATTTCAGGAATAAATAAAAACCTGGCGAAACACGGACTGAGGCCGATCACCAAAGATTAATCAACTCGAGACTCGGACCTGGCTAAATTTCTTTTCCAGCGTCAAGTGTTTTGTTGGAAAATTGAATACTTTAGGTTGAGTTAAATCGGCGTCGGGTTTGTCGATACAAAGTAGGAGCGTCGCTGCCACATCAAATCACTAATATTGTAAGCATGTCCGACATCAGTTTTTATGGCGTTGCCGCCCTCCTCATTCTCATCGCCGAGACTTGTCCCGGCTGATAGCGGGCAGCATTGAATCGTTGCTCCGCGACCGGCCAATTGACCGCTTCATAAACGCCTGTACGTAGGCTGTTCGATTCAGTCCATAGTCCTGCAAATAGGCATGCTCGAACACATCCATGACCAGCAAGGGCGTTGACCCGACGGGAAACCCTGCATCGTGTTTATCCATCCAGATATTGAATAGACGACCCGTTGATGGATCGCGGGTAAGCGCCACCCATCCGATCCCTCGCATTCCGCCCACACCCATAAATCCACGCTCCCAGGTACCGAACTGCCCGAAGTCTTGCCGGAGATTTTGGTATAGCGGCGACGGTTTCTTGAGGGGAATCGACTGTTGGTGAGATTCTCGAAGTACAACTCGTGGAGCCGCATCCCGTTGAACTCCCACCCGAACCGCCGCTTCAGCTCCGCATACCCCATCGTACCGGTTTTCCCGAGCTTCACCATGCTCAGGAGCAGCGTTGCCAGCTGATTCGTATTTTTCACGTACCCCTGGTA
>JAAURZ010000273.1 GCA_012031955.1 Bacteroidia bacterium | reverse complement strand
GCGGCTTATTGCCGATGATCAGCAACGCTGGCACCATCAGTCCAAGTACCACGCCGGTAAGGTACCATGGCCACGGCTCGTATAGGAGTTTCATAGATAGTCGGAATAAATATTAAGGTGAAAGCATTAACGGATTACAAGTTAAAATAATTTACTTGCCTTGATAACATCTTCATAGACCTAACGCCTATTCGTATGGCAGACAAGAAAATTGCAATTATTGGAGGAGGTAACTTAGGCGCGGCCATTGCCGAAGGCTTGATAATAAGTGGATTTGTTCCGGCAGGTCACATCACCGTTACGCGAAGGCATCCGGAGGCGTTGGCTGCTTTGAAGCAGTCAGGTGCGATTGTAACTTCCGACAACAACAGCGCACTTGCGACCAGCGATGTAATCATCGTAGCGCTCAAGCCCTATAACGTAAAGGATGTGTTGGAAACGCTGAAGTCAAGTTTCGACCCTGGGCGTCATATCGTCATCAGCGTTGTAACCGGCGTGCTCCTAAATGAGCTTGCCGCCATACTTGGCAATACCGTGCCCATCTTCAGGGCCATGCCGAATACGGCGATAGCCATACAGGAATCCGTCACGTGCCTTTGCCATCAGGGTGCAACAGCCGAGCAGGCCGCGTATGTTACAGACCTCTTCAACACACTCGGTATTACCGTCGACATAGATGAGAAATTGATGGACGCAGCAACCGTATTGGGTGCTTGCGGAATCGCCTATGCCCTCCGCTTCATCCGCGCGTCGACACAGGGCGGCATCGAGATTGGCTTCGGCGCGGCCACGGCCAACCTTATCGCTGCCCAAACAGTGAAAGGCGCTGCCGAATTGCTGTTGAAGGGCAACAGGCATCCGGAAGAGGAGATAGACAAAGTTACCACGCCCAAGGGTTGCACCATTGCCGGCCTTAACGAAATGGAACACCAGGGATTCAGCTCGTCGCTCATCAAGGGCATCTGCACATCGTACGACAAAATCGGTAAGTAGCAGTACCTTTGCCACCGCATGTTCTTCTCGTTTGTAATTCCTGTGTACAACCGCCCTGACGAGGTTAGCGAACTTCTTGACAGTTTAGCGAAGGTCACATTGAAGGAACCATTCGAGGTGGTAATCGTGGAGGACGGATCGACCGTTGACTGCCGCGCTGTGGTAGATCGCTTTCGCGAAAAGTTGCGTGTGAGTTATTACTTCAAACCCAATACAGGCCCGGGCGATTCGCGCAACTACGGCATGCGCAAAGCGCAGGGCGATTATTTCTTACTTGTCGACTCCGACTGCATTGTACCCCCACATTATCTCACCACCGTGGCGCAGGCACTTGAACACCAGTATGTGGATTGTTTCGGTGGACCAGATGGCGCGCTTGCTGATTTTTCGCCGGTACAAAAGGCAATCAATTTCGCGATGACGTCGCCTCTTACCACAGGCGGTGTGCGCGGTGGTGGCGAGCGTGCGGGTAAGTTTCAACCGCGCAGTTTCAACATGGGTATTTCGAGGAAGGCCTTCGAAGCCTCAGGGGGTTTCACAGACATTCATCCTGGCGAGGATCCCGACCTTTCTATCCGCCTGTGGAAGGCCGGCTTCGACACGCGCCTGATTAAAGGCGCCTACGTGTTTCACAAGCGGCGCATAAGCTGGAGCAAGTTCTACATACAGGTAAACAAGTTTGGAAAAGTGAGACCCATACTCGACCGCTGGCATCCGCGATATGCAAAAATCACCTACTGGTTTCCGTCATTGTTCATGCTTGGGTTGCTGGTCTCTTTAGTTGTAGCACTCGCTGGCGTTCCATATCTTCTGTTGCTATATGCAACCTACTGTTTTGCTTTGCTGGTGTCGGCCATTCGCGAAACACGCAGCATCAAGCTGGCAAGCCTGGCGGTAGTGGCGGCGTTGATTCAGTTCGCAGGCTACGGCGCCGGCTTCCTGCTTTCATTCCTGCAAGTGCGGTTGTTAAGAAAAGATCCGCGAAAGGTTTTTCCCGAGCTTTTTTTTGGGAGGCGCTGACGCATCAGCCGCGCGCGAGCTTTTCTCGGAGAAACTCCGCCGTGTAACCCTTTCCCTTCTTCACCATTTCTTCGGGCGTACCTTCGAACATGAGCTTGCCACCCTTTTTTTCTCCGCCTTCAGGCCCGAGGTCGATAATCCAGTCTGCGCACTTGATTACTTCCAGGTTGTGCTCGATCACAATTACCGAGTGACCTTGATCCACCAGGGCGTTGATGGCCTTGAGCAACTTTGAAATATCGTGGAAGTGCAGACCGGTGGTGGGCTCGTCAAAAATGAAAAGTATGCTTCCGTCGGGAGAATTTTTGCCGAGAAACGACGCCAGCTTCACGCGTTGCGCTTCGCCGCCGCTCAATGAGTTGGACGATTGCCCGAGCTTCACATAACCAAGGCCCACCTCGGCCAGCGGGAGTATCTTGTCGTGCACAGCGCGCTTGTCTTTGAAGAAGCCCAGCGAAGCCTCCACCGTCATATCCAGTATATCGGCGATGTTCCTGCCTTCGTACAACACATCCAGGATTTCCTGTTTGAAGCGGTTGCCGTGGCAGCTTTCGCATTTCAGGAAGATGTCGGCCATAAACTGCATTTCCACCTTGATCTCTCCTTCGCCCTGGCAAGTTTCGCAGCGGCCGCCCTCAACGTTGAATGAAAAGTGGGAGGGCTTGTAGCCGCGTTGTTTTGATATCGGCTGATCGGCGAATAGCTGTCTGATCACGTCATAGGCCTTCACATAGCTGATCGGGTTCGATCGCGAAGATTTGCCTATTGGGTTTTGGTCCACAAATTCTACCTGGGTAACGCGTGCCGTGTCGCCCGAAAGCGCATCGTAACGTCCCGGTGCCTCGGCCACGGATCCACTCAGGCGGCCGACCACCGGATAGAGTATTTTTTGATGAGCGTCGACTTTCCCGAACCACTCACGCCTGTTACAACCGTAAGCACACCCAGCGGAAATTTCACCGTAAGGTTCTTCAGGTTATTTTCGCGCGCGCCGCTAATGGTAATTGCATCTTTCCACTTCCGGCGTTTTTTAGGAACCGCGATTTCTTCGGTACCCTTCAGGTAGTCGACGGTATGAGAGGCTACCGTGCCGTTAAGATCCTTGAGCGTGCCCTGGAATACCAGTTCGCCGCCATGGCTGCCGGCATCGGGCCCGATGTCTATTATCTGGTCTGCCGCACGCATAATCTCCTCTTCGTGCTCTACCACGATAACCGTGTTACCCAGGTCTCGCAGCGATTTGAGTACGTCCACCATCCGTGCAGTGTCCTTCGGATGAAGCCCAATGCTTGGCTCGTCCATAATGTACATGGAGCCTACGAGCGCGCTGCCCAACGACGTGGCCAGTTTGATACGCTGGAATTCGCCGCCCGACAAGGTGTTGGTGAGGCGATTGAGGGTGAGGTAGCCCAGGCCCACCTGTGCCATGTAGGCAAGCCGTGACCGTATCTCGGTAAGAATCCGCTCCGAAATTTTGCGATCGTGATCGGACAAGTGAATGTTATCGAAAAATGTCAGGGCATCCTCAATGGGCTGAAGTACGATGTCGGTAATGGACGTGCCGGCGATTTTCACATACTGCGCATCGTGCCGCAGTCGCGTACCTTTGCAGTCGGGGCAGTTCGTTCTGCCGCGATACCGAGACAGCATTACCCTGTACTGTATCTTGTGCATCTTGCTCTGCAGGAACTTGAAAAAATCGTTGATGCCATCGAAGTATTCATTTCCTTCCCAAAGCAGGTCGCGCTCTTGCTGACTGAGTTCGTGATACGGCCGGTGGATAGGAAAGTTGAACTTGATGCCATTCTTCAGCAGCGGCTTTGCCCACTCGCTCATTGTCTCGCTGCGCCAGGGTGCTATGGCGCCTTCATATACCGACAGCGTCTTGTCTGGTATCACCAGGTCTTCGTCAATGCCGAGCACCTTGCCAAATCCTTCGCACGTCTGGCACGCGCCGTAGGGGTTGTTGAAGCTGAAAAAATTGACCGAAGGCTCGGTGAACTTGATCCCATCCAGTTCAAACCGGTCGGAGAATACCATTGGCTGTCGCCCTTCGGGGTAAATGGCGCAGGTACCCTCACCTTCGAAGAAGGCCGTTTGCACAGAGTCGCCCAGCCGGAATTGCAGGTCTTCGTCTTCGCTGTTTACAGCAGCGCGGTCGATGAGAATTTCTATGGTTCCGGTAATTGCCGGGTTCTTTTTCTTGCCAGGTGGCGGCGCCAGCATTTCTTCGATGAACTTCACCTCGCCGTTGTGCAGCATGCGCGGTTCGCGGTCCGCGAGGTCGTTGAGCGAAACCATGCACGCGATCTCGCCGTGCGCGACGGTCAGATCGCCGACCTGGAACGATTGTGGTACGCCGAGGATGAACGCGGCGGCGGTTGCGTGGATGTTTCACGGCTTGCGCCGCAAGCTCGATCTCGCCGTTGAGGGGCGATGGTTCCCGGTGGGCCTCAAGTTCATTCAGGACGCCAAGGATCAGCGCTACTTTCCACGTGGGTTCCCGTGGTTTGATTCCGAAAAGCCTTTTTGGTGGGAAGTGCCCGTTGTGATGGCGCTTTCGCCGCCCACTCTCTCGGGGTCATTCACAAGTCACTTCAATCAATACGGCATCAACGACAGCGAAGCCTGGGGCCGGCCGCGCGAACCGCGAAAAGCGTATCCGGGGCCCGATGGTTTTGTGGAGGCCTCTCTGGACCTCTACCTACCGCTATCTGAATTT
>JAAURZ010000272.1 GCA_012031955.1 Bacteroidia bacterium | reverse complement strand
GCGCACGCGGTGGCGCGGCAGTTCGTCGGGTCTCGCTTCTTTGTCGCCTGGCAGCGCCCCCATGTCGTATTCGCCACCTGGTATCCATACCATGCCCGGCGGCCCGCCAGCTGGTGCATCGTCGGTGTTCACCAGCATGGTTCCCGCGTCGGCCGTGTGCTCCTTGTCGCGCTTGCAGGCGAACGTGAGCGCCAGTAGCAGGAGGGTTAATTTCCTCATGGCGTGAAAATAAAAAAGTCAGGACATTATATCCTGACTTTATCCCTGAGCGGGTGTATCACACTATTTTGTGTTCTTCTTAAAAAAGCCACCGAGCGACTTGCCGGCCTTGGCGTACGACTCGGCAATGCGCACACCGGTGTCGAAGTCCATGCCGAATGCCTGCGATCCGGGTGAACCGATCAGCGTGATTTTGGCGATCACATTGTCGCGGTTGGCGGTTTCCACAATCAGTATTTCGGCGTCAGTCATGGCGGGCCTGCTGGCTACGCCCACGTTGAAGCCGGGCTCGATGCGTGTGGTGTGGTAGACCATCGTGTACTTGGCATTTTCATCGATGGTCGACAACTTGGAATGTTCGTTGAAGAGCTCGCGGAACTTCGGCTCGTAGCGCGCCTTGCGGTCTTCGCCCCAGTTGCGTTCCCAGGTGTCGCCTTTGCCTGCTTCCTTGTTGTTGTATTCTTTCTTCTTCTCTTCGATATATTCATTTTCGGGTTTGTTCTTGCCCACGGTCAGGTTGTCGTAGGTGAACTCTACGTTGATGGCTGTTTCGCCTTTCAGCGGCCCGAGGCTGCCTTGTACCAGTTTGATCTTTTGCGCGTACCCGGTAATGGCAAACGAGAGCATTACAATGAACAGTAGTCGTTTCATAATTGGCCTAAGTTTTTGGTTACTTCGAAAGTTAGGCAATTTTAAAATGCGATGGTTTCGGTACCGTAAACTTTTCCATCGTTCCCGCGTATCTCCATTTTCACAACCGGTGTTTTACCCGACCAGTCGACGGTAATCAGTCCGAATGTCTTCTGAATGATCAGATCGCCCACGCGGTGGCTATTCCTTTCTTCCCAAACCGAGCTCCAGGTGTGTGTGAGGCCGCTGGAGGTAAAGTCGTACAGCGTGTAGGCCATGCCCGGCAGGTTCACTTTGGAAATTTCAGCGATGTGGCGGTCGCCGCTGATGATGATGACGCCCTTTGCCCTGGACGTGGCAATGAGGTCGAGCAGCCGCTTGCGGGAAGCGGGGAAGTTGGCCCACTTCTCGAACTGATGTTCTTCCGACAGCACCTGGATACTGGAGTTGATGATGTTGATCTCGGCGTCCGACAGCCTGAGTTCGAGCTCGAGCCATTGCCATTGCGCCTCGCCAAGCATGTCGCCGGCGGCATTGGGCACGTAGCGTTTCGCGGGCCGGCCGTTCAGGCTGTCCATCACAAACGTGAGGGTGTCTCTGAAGTATCGCGTGTCGAGGTTGATCACTTTTTATTTTCTTTTTTTCCTGTGCCGAAGGTATACGAGCTGTACACGCCTTCGTGTGTGCGCATGGGGTCGCGCGGGCTCACGTCCATGAACTCCATGAACAGGTCCTTGCTTTCCTTTTTCTTGTTGAAATTCTTTCCGCCGTCGTTGACGCCGTAATCGTGGTCGTCCCACGTGCCGATGATGGGGCAGAAGCGCCGCAGTTTCCAGTATCCTTCGGCCGCTTTTTGCAAGTCATACTTTTTGCGCATTGCCTCCATGTCGTGTGTGTCGCCATAAATATTGTCGCCGCCCCATATCCACAATTGTGGCTTCATGGCCAGCACGTCGGGCCACATCTGGTCGGCATCGTTCTGGTGGCTGCACGACCCGAAGGCTATGCGGCTGATGGGATCGGCCGGGTTGAACTGTGCATGCCCGATGTGCGCCGCCACCACAAAGACGACGGCCAATGAAAGATGTCGAAGGTTGTTCATAACAGGCAAAGTAGTTTGAATCGCAAGATAAAACCTATTGAAATTCGGTTATCTAATCGTTAATTTGATGCGCTTAACATTAACCTGACGAAGTGTATGAAGCGATTAATGATTTGATATTGTGCTTCTCGGGCACAATGGCCTTTGCGCAGCACGACATGAAAGCCGACTCTGCCTGGATGCATGCCAACTACGATAAGTTCGAATATCAAATACCCATGCGCGATGGCATCAAACTCTTCGCCGTTGTATATGTTCCCAAGGACAAATCGACGAAGTACCCGATACTGCTCAACCGCACGTGCTACAACGCCTCGAACTATGCGGAATTCAAAACGCGCTCGCATCCGTCTCCCTTCCTGGTGCGCGACAAATACATACTCGTGTTCGAAGATGTGCGCGGACGGTATATGTCGGAAGGAACGTTCGACAACATGCGTCCCAACATACCCGGCAACGACCGCAAGAATAAAACCGCCATCGACGAAAGCTCAGACACGTGGGATACCATCGACTGGCTTGTGAAGAATGTGAAGAGCAACAACGGCCGTGTGGGCATGTACGGTATTTCGTACCCGGGCTTTTACACCGCGGCTGCAATTCCCGATGCGCACCCGGCGCTAAAGGCGTCGTCGCCACAGGCACCCATCTCCGACTTCTTCTTCGACGACTTCCACCACCAGGGTGCATTCCTGCAGAGCTACCTCGCCGCCTTCGGCGTGTTCGGCTACCATAAGCCCGGCCAAACAAAAGAAGACTGGTTCCGGCCGGAGCTGATGCGCTTCTTCTCGCAGCCCGTCGGCTGACGGCTATGCGTTTCAACTGGGTATCGGTCCGCTCAAGAATGCGACTGAAAAATATCACAAAGACAATTTCTTCTGGCAGCAGATTATCGATCATCCCAACTACGACGCGTTCTGGCAGCAGCGCAACCTGCTGCCGCACCTGAAAAACGTGCATCACGCCGTAATGACCGTAGGCGGCTGGTTCGACGCCGAAGACCTCTACGGTCCGCTCAACATCTACAAGTCCATTGAAGCGTCGAGCCCCGGCGCCTACAATACATTGGTGATGGGCCCGTGGGGTCATGGCGACTGGGCGCGTGAAAGTGGCAAGTCTACGCACAACCACATTTACTTCGGCGACAGCATTTCCACGTTCTACCAGCGCGAGATCGAACGCCGTTTCTTCGGCTACTTCCTCAAAGACGAAGGCACCAACAAACTACCTGAGGCCTACATGTTCGACACAGGTAAAAAAGAGTGGAAGATGTTCGACACATGGCCGCCGAAAGACGCCGGCACACTGCGCCTGTACTTTGGCGCTGATGGCAAACTGTCGATCAACGAGCCCACGCCGAAGGAGGCAGCCTATGCCTACACCAGCGACCCGCAGAAGCCAGTGCCTTATACGTCGGAGACAGAGGGCCTCACCTTCACACCACGCCGCTTCATGTCCGACGACCAGCGTGAGGCATCACGCCGGCCCGACGTGCTCACTTTCGAGAGCGACGTGCTCACCGAAGACGTGACGGTGGCAGGCGAGATCATGGCCAAGCTGAAGGTATCCATGACAGGCACCGACGCCGACTTTGTAGTGAAGCTCATCGATGTATATCCGCAGGACCACCCCGACTATGAGCACAACCCCAAGAATGTGAAGATGGGTGGCTACCAGCAACTGGTGCGCCACGAAGTGTTCCGCGGCCGTTTCAGAAACAGTTTTGAAAAGCCGGAACCTTTTAAACCCAACGAAGTGAACGATGTGAGTTTCCAGTTGCAAGATGTGCTGCACACTTTCAAAAAGGGACACCGTATTATGATACAAGTACACAGCACGTGGTTCCCCTACATCGACCGCAACCCGCAGAAATATGTGGACAACATCTACAAAGCCGACGAAGAAGACTTCATCATCTCTACGATCAAAGTGTTTGGCTCGTCGGTAGTGGAAGTGGGCGGCAACCAGAAGATGACGGCAAAGATCGATTTGAAGAAGTAGATGCAAGCGCAGCTACGGCGACAGGTAGATCAATAATGTGCACGTGGTGGCAGCCGTTGCAAACGGTTAGTTGCGCATTGCAGTAGCGAAGCGTTTCAATATCCGCAAGGCTCGCAGCGTATTCCATCGGCTCGGTTTGCCTGCACGCTCCATTGTAAAATGGACAACACCGGGGTGTGCAGCCTGCACGTTCCAGGTTCCGCTCTTGTTGTGCTTAGCCATCATCACGTCGATTGCCGGTTTCATACGGTTGTCCCAGCGAATGCCGGCGTATTGAAAGTAATCCAGCGCGCGCACGATGTCGTACTTCCACCGGCAGGGGTAAGGCATCTTGAGGAAGTCGTCGTTGATGATCTTTCCCGTGCGGTCGGAAAGAAATAACTGATGCATGAGAATGAACTCTCCGGCGCTTTTTCTGGCGGCGAGAATTTTCTTTCTTCCGATAAGTATACCCGGTCTTGCAAAACTCGTACAGCCCCTCCAGCACCGACAGCGTAGAGTGCAGGGAGCTGTGCGTGGCGCCGCTCCTTGTAGACATGCAGTTGAAGCCGCCATCGGGCATGCGTTCTTCCAGGATGGTGTCCACCACGGAGTGCAATTGTTGTTCACCGGCTCTGAAGTAGGAAGCGTAGTTCAGGAACATGCCGTTTACGCATACGTCGCTTCGCAAGCGCGTGGAAGGCCCGAGCGCGAATGCCGCCATCTTGTGCTTTGCCCAACTGCGACACCATGGCTATGGTTTCCGACACGAGTTTGTTTTCAGGGTGCAGGTTCAGATTCCGCAAGTCGA
>JAAURZ010000271.1 GCA_012031955.1 Bacteroidia bacterium | reverse complement strand
CGCCGCTGTCGTTGCCCATACCATTGGGGAAACGGACCGAGGTGGAGTTCAGCAGGATTTGGGTTGTAGCCAAGGTAGAGGCACAGCAAAAAAACAACTTTGGCGTAAAAACTCGATCATTTCTTTGCGCTCATGATCCACTACCCGGACGCCAGTGGCTTTTTGGGTCTTTTCGTCGTAGATGATGGAATGCACTACCGAGTGTGGTCTTAGCGTCATGTTGCCCGTTCGCTCCGCCCATGCGATGGTGGTGGAGTTGGCGTTGAAGTAGCCGCCGAAGGGGCAGCCACGCTGACAGAGGTTGCGCGCCATGCATTTGCCACGACCCTGGTCGAGATGAATTTGTTGTGGTTCGGTGAGGTGCGCACATCGTGCGTACACAACGTGCCGGTCCTTGTAGCTTCCGGTTACCGTTTTTTTGAAATGGTCTTCGATGCAAGACAGCCCCCAGGCCGGCAGAAACTCACCATCGGGCAGCACATCGAGGCCGTCCTTGTTTCCGCTTATGCCCACAAACTTTTCGACATAGCTGTACCACGCGGCGAGGTCGTTATAACGAATCGGCCAGTCGACAGCGAAGCCGTCGCGCGCCGGGCCTTCAAAATCAAAATCGCTCCACCGCTGCGTCTGGCGGGCCCACATGATGCTCTTGCCGCCCACCTGGTAGCCTCGTATCCAATCGAATGGCTTGTCTTGTACGTAAGGGTGTTCGGTATCTTTTACAAAGAAGTGCATGGCATCTTCGCGAAAGGCATAGCACCGGCTCACCACCGGGTTCTCCTGCTGAATCTTATAAGGGATTTGTCCGCGGTGTTTGAATTCCCACGGGTTCATGTTGGTGGTGGGATAGTCCTTCAGATGCACCACATTGCGACCGCGTTCGAGCACGAGTGTCTTGTATCCATTGTCGCAAAATTCTTTTGCGGCCCAGCCGCCGCTCATGCCGCTGCCGATCACGATTACATCGAAGGTGTTGGTATCTGCCATAGGGATTATTTATTGAACTGGTATAGGAGTGGTTGTAGAAGCGACGGGCACCGGCACACATGCCTGGAAGGGTGGTGGTACCAGGTTGAAGTCGCGTATTTGCGTGAGATATTGCTCGGACGTGGTGAAGCTACGGATGGTGAACTGCCGCATGGTTGTGTAGAACCGCATAATGTTCTCATTGACCTCCGGTTGTTCATGAACGGTTTCGCGCGCTTCCAGCCTGAGCAGAAAGGTGCGGCGGTCTTCGGGTGACAATTTTGCAAAACGTTTTTTCGTCTGCGCCTTGCAGGCTTCATCGAATTGTGTCATGGCGTCGGTAAACAGCTTCTGGTCTTCGGGACTCGCGCAGTCGTCCATCATCACAAGCGCAAATTCATGTGACCTGAGGTCCTGCGCACCGACAAAATTTTCCGTTTTCGGGATCAGGGTTTCTGCGATAGCGGCAACCAGGTCTTCCTGCGAACCGGTAAGCGGTATGTTGGTGAGGGTGATGGAGGCCTTGTCTTCACAGCCGGCAAGCAGGGTGGAACCCGCCGTTACTACCACCAGCGTTTTGATCGCGTCGCGTCTGTCCATAGTGTAATTGTTATCAGGATAAGATAGTATTTCCCGGCGACAAGATTGCGGCATTGATCACAAAATATTCCCGCTTGTCAACGAATGCGGTATGCGACGTGCTCTCCGATCAGTAAAACCTTGCTATTTGATCGAATGGCTTTCGCTCGATGTCTGGTACGTAGGTCTCCGCCGCCGGGTAGCCCACAGGTATCAGCAGAAATGGCCGTTCGTTTTCCGGCCGTTCAAGAATTTTCGTCAGAAAGTTCATGGGGCTCGGTGTATGGGTGAGCGCGACAAGACCTGCCTGGTGAATGGCAGCCAGCAGAAAGCCGCACGCGATACCCACCGACTCATTTACGTAGTAGTTGTTGCGTTTCGATTTCCGATCATCGAGGTCGTATGCTTTCTTGAATACAACAATGAGGTAAGGGGCAATTTCAAGAAAGGGCTTATGCCAGTCGGTTTGGAACTGCCGCAGGTCCTCCAGCCATTCGTCGCTCATGCGCCCGTGATAATTTTCGTATTCTTCTTTTTCCGCTTCTTCGCGGATCACCTTTTTGATGGCAGGGTCTTTAACCACGCAAAAAGTCCACGGCTGTTTGTGGGCACCGGATGGTGCCGTGGACGCCGTCATGATGATGTTGTGGATAACTTCTTGCGGAACAGGCCGGTTGGAAAATTCGCGAACGGTTCGTCGTTCGTTCATTAGTTGATAGAAGGTCGCCGACTGGCGGATCATGTCGGCAGGTTCATTGTGATGCTGCCGGTGGCGGACAAAAGGAAAGCCGTCGATAATTCTCGTATCTGCGCTCATGGTTCGGGGTTATGACGCCAAGTAAGGCAATGATTCCAACAAAACCTGTAAGGCGGCAGACAAATATTGCCGTCAGCCTTTCGCGTGGCGCTTTTCAAAACAGATTCCACATCTTGCAGCGCAATGCCTTTCGCGGTAAGGAGCACAAGAAAATGATACAGCAGGTCGGCCGATTCATTGAGGAAAAGCTGCCGGTCGTTGTCTTTTGCTTCGATCACGAGTTCCACCGCTTCTTCACCCACCTTCTGCGCAATCTTGTTTATGCCCGAGTTGAACAGCGTGTTGGTGTACGATCCTTTCTTCGGATTTAGTTTTCTGTCCTGAATCACTTCCTGCAGCTTGGTCAGGTCCCAAGCATCGTTGGTTTCGTCGAAACAGGTGTCTGCGCCGGTGTGGCAGGAGGGGCCCTTGGGATGTACCTTCACCAACAGCGTATCCTGATCGCAGTCGGGCGTAATGCTCACAAGGTCGAAGTGGTTGCCCGACGTTTCACCTTTCGTCCACAGCCGTTGCTTGGAGCGGCTGTAAAACGTGACACGTTTTTCTCTCACGGTTTTCTGGTATGCCTCTTCATTCATGAATCCCAACATGAGGACCACGCGGGTGGTTGCATCCTGCACAATACAAGGCACGAGGCCATTGAGCTTGGAGAAGTTGATCGTTTCTTTTGTTGTCATCGTGGGTAATAGGTCATTCCAAGATACAAAACTTAGCGAATGGGAATATTGCGTTCCCTCAAATACGTTTTCAGGTGACGAATATTTATTTGTCCGAAATGAAAAACGCTGGCAGCCAGTGCTGCGTCTGCCTTGCCCAGCACGAACGCATCCATAAAATGGCCTTCATTACCCGCACCGCCCGAGGCGACTAAGGGTATGCTCAGCAGGTCGTGCAATTTGGCGAGCGCGTCCAGCGCAAACCCATTTTTTGTGCCGTCGTGATCCATGCTCGTGAAAAGTATTTCGCCCGCACCGCGTTCTTGTCCTTCCTTTGCCCACGAAAAAAGTTTTTTGTCCGACGCTTTACTACCACCATGCGTGTGCACCACCCATTGGTTGTCGGACTTGCGGGCGTCGATTGCCAGCACAATGCATTGCGATCCGAAGTGGCGCGCAAGTTCATCGATCGCGTCGGGATTGCGCACAGCGGCCGAGTTGATACTTACCTTGTCGGCTCCTGCTTCGAGCAGCGGCGCTACGTCGCTTACGGTGCTTATACCGCCGCCCACCGTAAACGGGATGTTGATGTGCCGCGCTATGTCGCGCACCAGGTGGGCGAAGGTCTTGCGGCCCTCGTTCGTTGCCGAGATGTCGAGAAACACCAGTTCGTCGGCGCCTTCGCGCGCATACAGCGCACCCTGCTCCACAGGGTCGCCGGCATCAACGATGTTCACGAAGTTGATGCCTTTTACGGTGCGTCCGTCTTTGATGTCGAGACACGGTATGATTCGCTTGGTGAGCATGTTCAGAAAGTCGTTAGTTGAGCAAGTGCAATCTTCCCTTCATAGATAGCTTTGCCGACAATCGCTCCATACACGCCTGTATTGCGGAGTGTCATCAGATCGTTGGCCGAACTTACACCGCCGCTGGCGATCACGTTCAATTCCGGAAAGGCATTGACGAGTTTACGATACAGGTTCACATTCGGCCCGGCAAGCATGCCATCGGTGCTGATGTCCGTACAGGTAACAAATTGCAGACCATTGTCGGCAAACGTGGTGATGAAATCGATGACAGAAAGTTCGGACGTCTGCTGCCAGCCGTCTGTGGCGACCCGGTCGCCTTTTGCGTCGGCGCTTAGAATAAATTTTTCGGACCCGAATTCATTCATCCAGGCAATCACCAGCTCTGGCTGGTTTACCGCGAGGCTTCCGATATTCACCTGCCGCACGCCCAACGCCAGCAGCTTCTCCACTTCTTCTTTGGTCTTGATGCCGCCGCCGAAATCAATCGAGAGCCGGGTGTTCGTGGCAATGTCTTTTATCGTGGCCCAATTTGAAACCTTGCCTGCCTTGGCGCCATCGAGGTCCACCAGGTGCAACGCCTTGAGACCCGCAGCCTCAAACGACCGCGCTACCTCTACGGGGTTTTCGTTGTATGTCTTCTTTTGCGCATAGTCGCCCTGGGTGAGTCGCACGCACTTGCCGTCTATAACGTCGATGGCGGGAATGATCTTCATAGATTGAGGAAACTTTGGATGACGAGTTCGCCGGCTTGCGCCGATTTTTCAGGATGAAACTGCACTGCGTAAAAATTATCTTTCTGCATCGCTGCGCTGTACGGCACAATGTAATCCGTAACTGCAGCGGTATGCGCATTCACGGGTACATAGTAGCTATGCACAAAGTACACGTGCTGGCCCTCGAGTGCGGGGTTGAGCC
>JAAURZ010000270.1 GCA_012031955.1 Bacteroidia bacterium | reverse complement strand
TCTTCGACAAGCCGGCTTATTTCGGAAAGTGAGTAGTCTAACAACTTCATCGACAGCACAAGGATACTGCCCTGCATCTGCACGGCGGCGGTCTGTGCAAACGACTCGAGTGTGTCCTGAATGGTGATGAGGCCGTGGTAGGTTTGGTCTTCGTTCAGCACGGCCACCACCTGCAATTTGTGATCGGACGCTACTTTCAGAATATCATAAAAATGTGAGTAGGGTTGCACGGAGCACGACTGGCCTACGAGTACGAAGTCTCCAAGTTTCTTTTCGATGTCGTTCACTTCGAGTATGATGCTTTCGGAAATGAAGCCAAGAAGTTTGTTGTTCTCAATGACGGGCAAATGATTACATCTGAATTCCTCCATCCACACAATGGCCTTGTGGGCATCGTCCGTTGCCTTGAGGGGAGGGATCATCTGGTTGATCAGTTCTTCTGCAATCACGTGTTCACTGTTTCGCTCATCAGGAATTCTTCTACTATCTCATTGAATTTTTCGGGATGTTCCATCATCGGCGCGTGACAGCATTTATCGATGAAATGCAGTTCGGAGTTTGGAATCAGCCTGTTGAATTCATGGGCCACCATGGGTGGTGTAATCGTGTCGTTTAATCCCCAAACCAGCAGCGTGGGAACCTTGATATTAGGAATTTCTGTAGCCATGTTATGGCGCTGGGCCGATTTGGCGATGGCAACAATCCGCATGCATTTCGGAATGCTGTTTGTCGTTTCGAAAATCTCATCCACCAACTCCTTGGTGGCCACATCAGGGTCGTAAAATGTATATGAAACCCGCTCCTTTATATATGCATAGTTGCCCCTTTTTGGAAAGGAGCCGCCCATTGAATCTTCAAACAACCCGGAACTTCCGGTGAGAATGAGCTTGCTCACTTTGTCCGCATTGTGAAGGGTATACAGCAAGGCTACGTGACCCCCAAGGCTGTTGCCCATAATCGTCATGCCTCCCAGGTCTTTGAGCACTACAAAATCTTCCACAAATTTTCTGAGGCCCTCCAGGCCTGCCTCCTTGATGGGCATTTCGTAAATGGGAAGCATTGGGATAAGGACTCTGAAATTTCTGGAAAACCGGGTAACGACGCCTTCCCAATTGCTAAGGGCGCCAAACAATCCGTGCAGCAGCAGCAACGCCGGCCCCTGGCCTTCATCTACAAAGCGAAATCCATTTTCTTCTTTTACCGTGATCGCCATGACAGTTATCTCTGGAATGTGTTTATAATTAAACAAAAAATTTAAATAAAATGCCCGGAGAGGTGGTTTGAAGTTTACAGTTTTATAACCAACTTAATCGCCTTCTCTAAAATAAATCCTTAAACACTGGAAAAATTTCACTGAGCCACTCGGTGACCTTGGGTGCAAAGCCCGCCACGTAGGGGTAAAGCAACGAGCCATCGTGCCAATGCGTTCCGTAATGCGGGTCGAAGTTGAGATTGATGGAATCCCAAATCCAGAGCACGATGCTTAACATGAACGCGGTCTTCAGCAAACCCACCAGGGCGCCCGCCACGTTGTCGATGGCGCCGAGAACTGTTTTGCTGATAGATGCTTTCACCAACTGCCCGAGGAGGTTCACGGCAAGCACGATAGCGATGAACACTGCCGCGAATGCCACATATGGCAGAAAGGTTTGATCAATATCGAATCGCTGTTCGAGTTCCAACATGGCCATTCCCATCAGCTTGAACCCGCCCAACACACCGAGCAGTATGGCAAGAAACGAGAGTATAGCCAGCACAAACCCCTGCCGGAACCCGCTCACGCCTCCGAACAAAATGATGGCAGCCAAAACCAAATCGACCCAGATCAAGAAGTTAAAAGTTTTTTTACAAGTTCGGATATCACTTTGCCGTCGGCCTGACCTGCGAGTGTTTTGGTAGCCAGCCCCATTACCTTGCCCATGTCTTGCGGGCCCGTGGCACCCACCTGGGCTATCAGCTTTTTAAGCACGTCTGTCAGTTCGGCTTCCCCAAGTTGCTTGGGCAGGTAACGGCTGATCACGTCGAGTTGAAAGCGCTCCTTTTGCGCAAGGTCATCGCGTTGCTGTTGCTCGAAAATTTCTGCCGATTCCTTTCGTTGCTTTGCTGCCTTCATTAACAATTTGTTCTCAGTGTCGCTTGTCAGTTCCCCTGCACCGCCTTTTTCCGTTTCGGCCAGGAGTATTAGCGACTTGATGCTGCGCAGGGCCTCCAGCTCCTCTTTATTCTTGGCCAACATCGCAGCCTTGATGTCGGCGTCAATTTGTTTTTTAAGACTCATTGTTCATTTACATTATCTTTGTCGGCCGAAACATTTTTTGTGCGGCACCGGTTTCTTCGAGAAAAAGAACTGCCAAAAAGTGACCCGACTAAGCGTCAATATTAACAAATTTGCCACACTCAGGAATGCCCGGGGTGGAAATAATCCGGACCTGTTGAAAGCAGCTTTGGACTGTGAGCGTTTCGGCGCTGAAGGCATTACGGTACATCCCCGCCCCGACGAACGCCATATTCGCTACGACGATGTATTGAGGTTGCGCGAAGTGGTGACAACCGAATTCAATATAGAAGGATACCCGGATGAGCGCTACCTTGGTTTGGTAGAGCGTGTACGCCCTGCGCAGGCCACGCTGGTACCCGATGCTCCCGACGCCATCACATCCAACGCCGGCTGGGATACCATAAAGCACAAGTTGTTGTTAACTGACATTGTGCTGAGACTGAAAGCCGCGGGTGTCAGGGTTTCTGTTTTTGTAGACCCTTCGCCGCGCATGGTGGAAGGTGCGGGCGTGGTAAAGGCCGACCGTGTTGAACTCTACACCGAGCCTTATGCGCGCGAATACAATGTGAGCCGGGAGGTCGCCGTAAAGCCGTACGTGGAAAGTGCGAGAATTGCACACAGCGTTGGCCTGGGTGTAAACGCCGGCCATGACCTTGACTTGAAAAACCTTCGTTTTCTGAAACAACACATGCCCCACCTCCATGAAGTCTCGATTGGCCACGCGTTGATTTGTGACGCACTGTACTACGGCCTTGAGAATACCATTCAGATGTATCGGAAGCAGTTACTGGAATAACCGTCTGTGATTGGTGATTTGGAGCGGGCTTCGTTATCTTTGACAACAACCGTTCCCTATGACGCTGAAACAAAAATCAACGACGCCGATCTACCAAAAGGTAAAGGCGGCCGTGCGCAGCGCTGAAGCTAAAATCTCCGGCGAAATCGTTCCTGTAATTGTTGAATCAAGCGGCCGTTACATCGTCGCTAACTACCGGGCCAGCATGGTGCTGGCCACGCTGGTGTTTCTGATGATCATCGTCTTCGATCGCTACTTTCCCGCACTTGCTGTGTACGATCCGCTTAGCATTCTGGCTATTGTATTACTCGGCGGTGGTGTCGGCGGCCTTATACCCATCGTTTTGCCGCAAGCGAAGCGTGCGCTTTTAAGCCAGGGCCACCTCGACCGGGTAACGCGTCAGCGCGCGGAGACGATCTTCCTGGAGGAAGAGGTTTTTAACACCCGTCATCGCACCGGCATCATGATATTCTTATCGTTGTTTGAGCACGAAGTGATCGTGATGGCCGACAGGGGAATAAGCAAGGTAGTGGATCAGAAAACGTGGGACAAACTGGTGGCGGACCTGGTGACGATGATCGGCAAAGGGAAAATGATAGATGGGCTTGAAAGTGCAATCGATCAATGCGGTCATGTGCTGCTGGACAAAGGTTTCTGAAACGCCGACGATGTTAATGAATTGCGTGACGACCTGCGTTTGAATTGAGTTTTCATTTCTTGTATACCCCTATGCGCCCTCCACACCGACTTGTTTCCGTCTTTTTCAACACGAGCTTCCTACCGATAGTGCTGCTTTGCTTTTTCAACATGCTTCAGCGCAAAAGAAAATTCCCGAGCTCAAGTGGACGCCGGTACACGACGAGGCACATGTGCTTTCGCAATCCACAGTCAGTCAATTGGAGTCGGCGCTCAAGCAGTTTGAAGACTCCACCACCAATCAGATCGCGATCTTCATTACGCCTTCGCTCGAAGGCGAAAGCCTCGAAGACTATTCGATACGCGTGGCCGAGGCAAACAAGCTGGGGCAAGCTGATAAAGACAATGGCGTGTTGTTGCTGATAGCCGTTGACGATCACAAGATGCGCATAGAAGTAGGCGAGGGACTTGAGGGACCGCTACCCGATGCGATTTGCAATCGTATCATTCGAAATGAAATGGCGCCCAACTTCCGGCGGGGAGATTTCGACGCCGGCGTTACCGCGGCGGTCAACGCCATTATGCAGGCTATCAAGGGCGAGTACGTTGCGGACGAAGCAGCGACCGACGGCATTGGAGATATTCAAATGCAGATGAGTTGGAAGGAAAGAATTCTCATTGGCATGTTCATCTTCGGCATCCTGGGTATTTTCACTTTCATCGGATTGTTTGTCAAGGGCTGTGCCGGCTGGTTTCTCTATGCCTTTCTTATTCCGTTCTATGCAACGTTCCCTATGGCGGTGCTGGGCACCAACGGTGGCCTCTCGGCGCTCGGCATTTATGCGATTGGGTTTCCGGTCCTTAAGTTGATCATCGGCCGCACACCGTGGGGCCAACGGATGATGAAGAAAATGGCGTCTGGTAACAACCGCAGTGGCGGTGGCGGGTGGTCGTCGGGCTCTGGTTGGTTCGGCGGTGGCGGATCGTCCGGATGGTCGGGTGGAGGCGGGTTCTCCGGCGGCGGAGGTAGCTTTGGCG
>JAAURZ010000269.1 GCA_012031955.1 Bacteroidia bacterium | reverse complement strand
TGATGGCTGCTATGCGGCGAGGGGTCCGCCCGTCTCGCTCGGCCGCGCGTGCGGCTCGTGGTCCGTGCTGTACACGAGCGTCACACCCTCCGCTTCGAGCCGGTAGCCGAGCGTGAGCGCCGGGTGGTTCAGATAGCGGCACTGCAGCGCACGCCTTCGATCTCGAACGGGCCCTCGACGAGGTCGTGGTAGTGGACGCGCGCGGCGAGGCGGTCGAGCGAGATCGGGAAGTACGCGTACTGCATCTGGCCGGCGAGCGCTTCGCGCAGCGAGAGGGCGAGGTAGGCCGCCTTGTCGATCGCCGCAGGCAACACAAAGCCCTGGTTGTAGTCGGTATGCTCCCCAATAATATTGACGCGGCCGGGCGAACGGACAATCAAAGGTTCAGCGGCAAAAGTCTCCTGAAAGTGAGTGAGGAGGCGAGATACAATGGGATTCATTCAAAGTTTGTTAATGCAGTCATGATTGGCAATCGGGAATTTTGTAAATGTACGAGAACTATGAAAAATACCGAGGAATGCTGAAAGGAAAACGCACTGCACCAGCGGTCAAAACGAATTATGAAAAAAACCAAGGCCCTGTCTAAAATGGAAAAGTCGGTTGTTATGAGATCGTAAATGCATTACACAACAGGCCCGTAAAACGCACGAAAACTGCCGTCGACAAAGAAATGCTGAAGCCAAGATACAACATCTGAAAAAGAGCTGATCTACTTCAAACAACATCGCCGTCATGTCTAATTGTCTCCCGCGATTGTGCGGCAAACCAAAATTCATCGACGCTCACCTGTTCATAAAACGCCTGGCATAAATTCGGCAACATCCTTCAACCATATCGTCGGATTGCCTACCTTGGCATATGATAGGAGTCCACCACCCCTTTGTTTGCGCAGGGGGTTGTGGACTTTTTATTTTAGATATGTCTCTCACAAAAAAAATGTAAACCATGAAGACCCCGTCTGCCAAGCAATTCACGTTAGCGAGCCTGTTTTTTCTCAGCATGTTCGTATCCCCCGGCATTGCGCAAGACAACACGATGCGCGTACATGTGATCAATGTCGGCCAGGGAAGTGCCACACTCGTGGAGTTCCCCTGCGGCGCTATGCTTGTGGATACTGGCGGTGAAAATAATGACGAATTTCGCAGCACCGAAGCACTCCTAAACTATCTCGACGAATTCTTTCAGCGTCGGCCGGATCTAAACAACACGATCTCGTTGCTGATGATCTCTCACCCCCATAAAGACCACACGTTTGGGGTGAAGGAAGTGACAAAGAAATACAAGGTAAAAAACGTGATCACCAATGGCCAGGGTACCGGCTCGGGGCGTGCCGGCCAGGTATATCTGCACCAACTGGTAGCGAAGCTTGAAGACACGCCCGATACTGCCGACAACATTGGCTTCTATGAAAGTATTACCGAACACATTCCAAACGGAGGAGCTACAAGCGCAGTGATAGACCCCTTCGATTGCGGTGAAATAAATCCGGAGGTCAGGATATTGTGGGGACAGGTACTCAGCAATCCCGGGTGGAGCAAAGATGACTACGACGATGAAAACAACCACTCCGTCGTTTGCAAGATCGACTACGGGCAAGCTTCTATCATAATGACCGGCGATCTTGAAATAAAAGCCATCGGGGCACTACTTGCGAAACACACGGCTACGGGTATTTTCGATTCCGATGTCTATCTCGTCGGACATCATGGTTCAAAAAACGGCACGACAGACGCGTTCCTTCAAGCCATCACGCCCGAAATTGCCGTACTCTCGTTCGGCGATTATCGCCGCGAATTGCCGTGGACGGCATGGGCTTACGGCCATCCAAACAAGAACATTGTGAAACAACTGGCGAGCAAAGTCTCGTCCGAACGAAGTCCTGTAAAAGTGATAGTCGGAAATGGAAAGAAGAAATTTCAGCGTTACACACTGTCAAAAGGTTTGTACGGTACCGGTTGGGATAGCACTATTGTATTGACTGCCAAAACGGACGGCACCTGGGCAAGCAACCGGCGCGAAGGAATCATCAATATCAATGATGCTGACGCCATCGCGCTCGCGACACTGCCTTCTATCGGTGAGCGCAGGGCCCGGGCCATAGTCGAGTTTAGAAACCGGCAAGGAAGGTTCACAACTGTTGATGATTTGGTGAAAGTACCCGGTATCGGTCCGGCCACGGTGGCACTGCTGAGGCCGCTCGTGCGGATTTAAATTCGAAAATCGTCGGCTGTCGCAAAACTTTGTGGCTGGTGCAAGCATCGTAAATCTGGCAACCCAAACCAGCCTCCCATGTTCAAGAACTATCTGCTGATAGCGCGACGCAGTATGCTGCGCACCAAAGCATACTCATTACTCAATATCGGGGGTCTCTCTACCGGCATGGCCGTAGGGCTGCTCATCGGGCTGTGGGTGTTCGATGAACTTGATTACAATCATTCATTTGAAAATTACGACCGCCTGGCGAGGGTGTACCATCACATTACTTTTGGCGATGAGATCATGACCGTAAATGATTTGCCTGCGCCTTTCGGCGAAACGTTAAAGAACAATACTCCGGGCATCGAACAGGTTGCGGTCACCACCTGGCCACGGGAATACCTGGTTAGCATAAACGACAATTCCTTTAGCGAGACCGGTATGTTTGTCTATCCGCAGTTCTTTGATATGTTCTCGGTTCACCTTCTTGACGGTGCAAAAAGTGATGACGTTCACACAATCGCTATCTCGAAGTCATTGGCAAAAACATTGTTCAACGGAGATGCTGTTGGCAAGTCCGTTGTCTTCAACAATAACGACGCCCTTCTTGTAACGGGTGTGTTTGAGGACTTTCCGGCCAATTCAGAAATAGCCGATGTTCAAATGTTGTTACCCATCCGGTACTACTATAGCATGAACGACTGGCAACGAAAAAGCGAAAACAACTGGGAAGACTACTCCTTTCAATGTTTCGTGCTGCTTGATGCAAGGTCGTCGGTCGAACAACTCAATCCAAAGATCAAAAGTCTGCTTTTTGAAAACGTATCCAACGATGGTAAAGCATTGAAGCCTGAGGGTTTTCTGTTCCCGATGAGTAAGTGGCACTTGTATGCCGACTTCAAGGATGGGATCAACACGGGCGGCCAGGTTCGCCTCGTTTGGATGTTCGGCGTCATTGGCACCTTCGTGTTGTTGCTGGCATGCATCAACTTTATGAACCTGAGCACGGCGCGCAGCGAGCGCCGTTCGAAAGAAGTAGGCATACGCAAGGTCATGGGATCCGCGCGATATCAACTCATCTTCCAGTTTCTTCACGAGTCGTGGATCATGGTCACCATCAGTTTCGTGCTTGCGCTAGTTCTCGCCTTGGTTGCGTTGCCTTCTTTCAACCAACTCTCGGGAAAATCCATCACCATACCAATCACTTCGCCGGGGTTTATTGCTCTTTCATTGCTGCTCATTCTCATCACCAGCTTTGTTTCGGGCAGTTACCCGGCGTTTTTTCTTTCATCCTTCACGCCTGTTAAGGTGCTCAAGGGCACATTTCGCGCAGGCAGGTACACGTCGCTTCCGCGAAAAATACTGGTCGTGTTTCAATTCACGATTTCAGTGACGCTTATCATTTGCACTTCAATTGTGTTTCTGCAAATTCAATATGCAAAGAACCGACCGGCAGGCTTTGATCTTGAAGGAATTTTTCACGTGGCGATACGTACGGATAACCTGGCTGGCACAGACTATAATGTGCTACGGAATGAACTATTGGCCACAGGTGTGGTAGAAAACATGGCGATGTCCGACTTTCCAATTACCGGATCGATGGCCGCCGACGCGTCACTTACCTGGGAAGGCATGGATCCGAACCAACGACCGCTTGTGGCGTTCAACAATTGCAGTCACGACTTTCCTTCCACAAATGGATTCCAGTTTGTAGAAGGTCGCGATTTTTCCCGATCATTTGCAAGTGATTCAAACGCCGTCATCGCCAACGAAATGGCGGCCGCGTTGCTCGCTCCTGGTGGCAGCGTGATCGGAAAAAAAAATTCGGCTTGGCAATAACAGTGAAAAGCAAGTAGTGGGCGTGATCAAGGATCAAGTTCGATGGACTCCGTATGTAGACCAATCGGCGCACCTCTATATGGTAAGCTACAAAGCGCGCAACTACCTGACTGTGCGGCTTTCACCAAACGTGGATAAGCATGAGGCGGTACGGCGCGTTGAAGACATAATAAAACGGTTCGATCCGGCCGCTCCGTTCGAATACAAATTCCAGGACGACGACTACGCGCGTCTCTTTGACGAAGAGGTGCGATTGGGAAAACTCGCTACCATTTTTTCAGCTTTGGCAATTGCAATCTGTTGCGTCGGCATTTTCGGGCTGGCCTCTTTCGCTGCAAGCGTTCGCACTAAAGAAATTGGCATAAGAAAGGTGTTGGGTGCATCTGTTTTTGCCCTTTGGAAAATGCTTTCCAGCGACTTTATCCGCTTGGTGGTATTTGCGCTGATGGCCGGTTGCCCGCTTGGTTACTACTTTTCGTCCCAGTGCTGCAGCAATATGACTATCGCATAGAAGTACCCGTGGTCGTTTTCATTGTCACCGGGTTATTGGCGCTTACCATCACCCTGCTTACCGTGAGTTATCAAGCGCTGCGCGCCGCTTCGGCTGATCCGGTACGCAGCTTGCGCGCGGAATAAATAGAATGTCGGCGATGGATTGTCGGTGTATTTGTTGAGCCACCACGGCGGGGCAAAAACCAAGGTTGGATTTTTGTTGCTCATGGTC
>JAAURZ010000268.1 GCA_012031955.1 Bacteroidia bacterium | reverse complement strand
AACTGAAACTTTAGCATTTAAGCTAACAGTTGTCCAATTGGATATTTCGGCATTGGAGTTATCTATTATCACTCCAATAAATATGTGAGTCTTTTGGTCCGCCCTACGGTGGGATTAAAGAACAAGCTATACGACAATCGATCAACATTTTATAATATCTACTTCCAAGTAATGGAGAGCAAATTCGGCATCGTGCTGGGAGGCGAAGTGCGTGGCAACTTCCCCAGCGATGAGCCATACATAAATGTGTACCTAGCCAAAGCATTCTCATTGTCCAAGCTTGCTGATTTGTTTGCAGGTAAGTAGTAGTTGTAAAGAGTAAGCAACATTCTCGCATGAAGAACCATTACACATCGCTAGGCAGTCTTTTTTAAATACTGAGCTCTGGGGTTCTTATCAGTACAGGCCCAAAAGGTGAAAATGAGACATGCGGACATTTCGTCTTAATGCGGGCTTTTGTGCTCGCACCGCAAGCGAAACCGGTGGTGCTATACAGGTAGCATGAAATGGCCACACCCACATCCACCACCCCGGAGTTGCGTGGCAAGCGGCTGCCGCTTATATTCATTGTTTTGAGAACCGTTGGTATATTGGCCGCCGGTCTCGTTGGTTCGCGAATTAGTAAAACACGGCCGGCGCGCGGCCTTCATGAAATGGTATGGGTGACAAGTACACGCTCAAAGACTTCCTCTCGTATTTCCTTACCGGGCTTTTCCTGGTGGTAATTGTAGTGATGTTGTATCACCCGCAGATCATTGCATACTGCCATGCTGCCGGCTTCGATCTGGGTGCCAACTCGGCTTTGCTCATCTTCCTGCTCATTCCGTGCTGCTACCTGCTGGGCCAGTTCGTGCACGGCATCGACATGATTGTTTTTGACATCCTGATGGTGGTAAGTGATTTCAGTCGCCGCGATGCGGTTCGCAAAAATAAGTTACTTGCGCCGCTAAAATTTGTTTCTTTTTTATTGAACGGCCATCGCATCACCGAACGGCTGAAGGACCTGCCCATGGACAGCGCCCTGTTCTGGAAGGAGTGCAGCCGTCTGGTGGCCAACGGCAAGTACGACAAGTCCGACTATTGGGGCGTACTACACCTGCTGGCCGAGGGCTTGGTGCTGGTGTCGTTCTTTTGGCTGTTGTGGTTCACCGTGTATTTTTGACCGGACACTCTTCTGGGTGTTTCTGTCCCTCACAATCGTTTTCTGGTACCGCTGCCGTTGGCTGGCGCGCACGTTCATCTCGTCCGTTCAGAATTCGATAGCAGCGCTCGACGCTCCTGCCGCGCCAATAGCAGAAACCAGGTAATGAGTGAGCAAGGTTCTGCCCCTGCCCGTCACACACCCGCGAATAATTAACCGTCCCAAATGATGAAACCGTTATCCTGAGGCGACCACAAGAAAGCGGATAAACCGATGCACCCAGACGCCGAAGGATATCCCCTGAGTAACGAAGACTCAAACACCACTGGAACACCCGCAGGCACACGTTCAGCAATGATGGCTCGAAAGGGAGCGAAGCTTTGCGCGACACTCCAAACCTAAACGCGCCGCGCCACTTCATCTTTGGAATTATTTAATCACCCTGCCCATTGCATTGCATGGGCAAAGCGCTAATTTACTTGTGTATGGAGCCCATCCATGTACCGGCGCGTGTGCGTTGCTGGTGTGTGGATGGGCTTTGCTTTTCGTGACTCTATTATGATCCGTGTGACTATGAAACAACCCCATATCTATGAGTACAACACATTATATTATTACTAACCGCCCTGTTCGCGTAAAGAACGGCCGCGAGCAGATAGACGAGAGACAACCGTAGCGCCACTACCTACAACCTGCGCTTCGGCACGGCCGAGATCGTAACGGGCAGCGACGGCAAGCGCAAAGCCAAGGTGGAGATGATCCCCGACCTTCCCATGAAGGGCGATGAGTTTGCCAAAGTAGACTACAAAGATGCCGAAGCCGATGCACCCCTTAGTGGATCGGCTGCTTGGTTTAAGTCGTTGTACGATGATATGTCGAAAGACAAAGAAGGCAACGACACCCTCTTCTTCATCCACGGCTTTAACTGCGGCTACCAGTGTCTTGTCGACAACCTGATTGACCTGGACCGGCTACTCGTGCGCAACAGGTCCAACCCCATTGCGCGCATCGTGGCGTTCTCGTGGCCGTCCAACAACATGATCCTTGAGTACAAGCAAGACCAGGCTGACGCACACTATGCCGGCATAGCCCTCGCACGCGGCTACTACAAGCTGCTGAAGTTCTTCAGCGAGTTTGTGAAAAACAAGGCTTGCCAGAACAACATACACGTACTGTGTCATTCCATGGGCAACCAGGTGCTGGAGCGCATGGTTAAAGATGTTTCGAATTCCCACCTGCCGTCGGCGCCCATCTTTAAGGAAGTGCTGCTGGCGGCGGCAGACATAGACAACAACACGCTGGAGCCGGGTCATCCGCTGTACAACGTTACCGACTTCTGCCAGCGGGTGCACATCTACTACAACAAGAGCGACGACGCCCTCAAGATATCGGACCTCACCAAGAACCGGATCAACCGGTTGGGGCTCACAGGCCCCACACGCCCGCTCGAACTGCGCATGAACGTAAACGTGGTAGACACGTCGGAAATCAGGGATGCCAAGAGCACCAAGGAGAAGCTCATCGATCATTGGTACTACAAGAATAGCGATACCGTGATGGGCGACATCCGCCAGGTATTGTCCGGCATCCACACCGAAAAGATCAAAGGTCGCGACTACCTGCAGCATAAGAATATCTTCAGACTCACCGGTAAAGCCCGCTAATATGTACGCAGACATACATTGCCATCCGCACTTCAAGACGTTCCTCGGCAGCGAAAAAGAAGAGGAAAGAAAGAACGCATGGACCAACCTGAATTTCGACATCGACTTCGGCATCCTGGACTCGCAGTCAAGTCTAAGCCAACTGGTGAAAGGACAGGTAAAGCTGGCTGTGGTGCCGCTGTATGCGCTCGAAAACGCTTTTGCCCGCGCTGACCTCATACAGCTTGCCGCCGGCTTGTCGCAACATTCAAAGAAGCGCTTCCTCCAGAAGATAGAACGTGAACAGTTCGGCTATTTCGAATTGATGCAGTCAGACTACACGCACCTTGCCGCCTCCTCCGATATCTCGACCGATAAACAGTTCAAGTTGCTCACTTCCGGCGGACAAGTAGATTTGAACAGTCCGCAGTTGCAAGTGATGTTGTGTGTGGAGGGTGGCCACAACTTCTACGACGATGGCCAGCATTACAGACAATCGCAGAAGGTGATTGATCAACTGCTGTTCTTCAAGCAGCCGCAAAGTCCGCGGTTACTGTACATCACGCTCACTCACCTTACACACTCCGAATTCTGCACGCATGCTTTCGGTATGAAGATGCTTAAGAGCAACGCTTTCAACCCGCAGGGCAAGGGTTTGTCCAGTCTGGGCCGACGTTTCATCCGCGAGGCCCTGCGCACCGACACCGGCAGGCGTATACTCATCGATGTTAAACACATGAGTCTTACCTCGCGGCAGCATTACTACAGTTTGCAGCAGCAGGAGTTTCCCGGTGTGCCGCTTATAGCGTCACATATGGGCCTCACCGGCTGCTCGTGGGAGCGCAAGCCTGTGTGCCGGGTTACGTACGACGTGCGTGAGAAATGTTATGAAGCACACTACTTCCGGCAGCCCGGCATACTCGACACGTACTTCAATCCGTGGACGATCAACCTGTATGACGAAGACATTGCCATGATCCTCAGCACAAGAGGCCTCATAGGCCTGTCGCTGGACCAGCGCATACTGGGGTGTGCCAAGCCATCTCCCGAGCTGCTGAGTCCCGACGAATACCGCGCCGCCGACTTCACGCCCATTGCGCAGCCGTCATACCATACCATCCGTGTTGGCGACTACGACGATCCACAGGAGGTGAAGGCCTGGCACCTGAGGCACCTATGCAACCACATTGTGCACATCATAAAGATTGGGCTTCCGCTGGTGGGGGAGCGCGCGTGGGAGAGCATCTCCATCGGGTCGGACTTCGACGGACTTATCGACCCGATCGACTCCATGACCAACGCGTCGGGCTACCGCAACCTGTTTGCTGGATTGGTAGAGTGGCTGCCGCAGGTGGCCCTCTATGCCGGTGTGGACCTGCCACCTGCAGACGTGCAGCCGCGCGTACGACAGATTATTGGCGAGAACGCCGCCAAGTTTATCCGACGTAATTTCTAGTTAGGCTAACAGGGTAGAGGAAATCGAACAGGTTACAAACAAATATGAGGAGAGCCTGCGGCGATAAGAAGCGACGCTGATCCGGCTGTACGAACCGTGGCTGCTCGCCGACGCGGAGAAAGACGAAGTCCATCGTCACCGCCCAACTCGCCACCGTCGTTGAACAACTCCATGGCGCAGTGACAGCGTTGGATGCACCAGCTGTGCCCAAAGGGGACACCAGGTAATGAGCCAGGGAAGATTGCCATTTATCCGCAACACGTTCCCGAATATCCTTGATAATCTCTCCCTCATCCCGTACGTTCCAATACACGGCGTACAGATGTAACTTTCTGCCGCCTCTGTTCCTTGCAACCCGACAACCCTAACAACCCTAACAACCCCAACCAAATAACCCATGAAGAAAGGAATGATCAAAGTAAGCGTGCTGTACCCCGCGCAGGAGGGTGCCACCTTCAACATGAACTACTACACCGACACCCACGCCCCGCTGGTAGTGCGCCTGCTCGGCAGCCAGCCGTAAAGTTTTCGATTGACAAAG
>JAAURZ010000267.1 GCA_012031955.1 Bacteroidia bacterium | reverse complement strand
CGATTGCCCCACAGTTATTCGCTTCAAAGAAGATGCGACCGTTGTGACTTCGGCCAACCTGCGGCTGAATGTCTTTGCCTGGTGTAGACAGGATCACCACGGTGCCTGAGACCGGTGCGCCGCTTGCGTCTGCGATCTTGCCTTCCAGGATGTGACCTTCTATTTCAGGTACGAACGCGAACGCCGGCTGAGTGCGAATGGAGTCCCAGGAAAAACGCCGCCAGCCGTGTGTGAGCATAAGGTTCTCTGTGGCGACCGCACCATCGGCGCCGGACGCGTTGAGGTAGTAAGCGGGCGACTCAATGCCGCCTTGCAAGTCTGACAACAACAGCAAGTAAGTGTTAATGTCAAGGGGAGTGGATGACGTGAGCGAGTCGAGCTCGTAAACGGCAACCGAGGCCGTTACCGGTACATCGCTGGTGGTCGAAAGTCCGAGGGCTACCTTTCGGCGAATGCCATATTCCTCCTGCTCGGCATCCACTTCAAAATTCAAAGTCGATTCGGGTTTCCTGAAGTACAGGCGCTCACACACGGGCTGGCGATTGTGGTCGAATAAAGTCAGGTGTGAGATGCCGTCATCAAGCGACTGCTTTTTTACCCGGAACAGCGTTTCGCCGTTGGCAAGCGGTTGCACGATGGCTGCCTTGGTCACTTCGCGCGTATGCGCAAGCAGGTACACATTGCCCGACACGCCCTTGGTGCGCACGAAGACCATCAGCTCGTCAAGACTGTCGGCAAGCTGCAATACATACCCGTTGGCTTTTGCGGCAGGCAGGGCAAATTTTTCGACCACGTTGCCGTCGGCCCGGATAATTGCTGTGTAGATGGCGTCGGGCCGTGGGGTGAAATGGAACTGGCCAAGTCCAAACTTCAACGACGAGAAGCGGGCCACGGTGTCGCTGTGCTGGTCTATAATCAGACCGTGAAACGAGACGCCCTCACGGTTGTTATTCTGAACCTGTACGCCCACTTTGCTTTTAAGGCCCTCCACGAGGTAGCCACCTTCGGGAAAGAACGAAGCGGTGATTTGCTGACGCGATGCTGCGGACTTTTCAGGCAGGCTCCGGAATGTATTCACAATCGTGATAGTCTTGTGGAAATAGTAAGCCGGGTCGAAATTTTTCATCCAGCGTGTATAAGCGCGCACCGTGAAATTGTCGGTGTCGACGGTAGCGGGAAGAAACAGTGACCCGGTCCCCGTTCCGTGGTCAAGCGCTACTTTGGCTTGTGCCACCACCGTGTTGGCCCGGTCGAGGACTTCCACATAGCAAACGTGGCTTACATCGAGCGGGCGATGGAGCGATGCGTCGACAGCGTACACTTTGAACCACATGTACTCGCCCGCCACGTAAAACTCACGGTCGGTGTGTAAATAGATTTTCTCCTGGAGAACAGTTTGCTTGTATTTTTCGAATGCCTGCTTAAGCTCATTCAACTCGGCGGTTTGGGCAAAGCTTTGGCTTATCCCGGTGAACACAGCCAGCGCGACGATCAGGTTGAATAAGAATGTGCGGTATGTATGCATGTTTACCAATAGTCAGGTTGTTGGGTAGTGCCCCCGTAATAACGGCAGTCGACACAGTATGTCGGGGCGAATCCATATCCGATCAGCATGATACCTCCGACTGTAACCGGCGACGTGAGTAGGTACGGCCCGTGGAAGTCGGGCAGGTCTTCCACCAGCACGGTGTCCAGCACACAGCCGCGGTTGTCAACGGAAAAGAAATAGGGAGGCAGTTGTGACGAGCTGATGAAGATGCGTTTTTCCTGCACGTAGCTGCCGTAGAAGTAGCCAAGCACCGGATCGGTAGTTCCGTTTACGCCGCGGAGGTTGCCATCTATCTGAGACGGCAGCGGGTCGAAAAGGGTGCCGAGGTTTTGCGTATTCTTCTGTACACCAAGCCAAAAATCATACGCCTCTTTAGTAAGCACCGACTGCTTCACTAAAATGCTGTAGCGGATGCGCGTACGGATATCCTTGGGAGGTATAATGTTTATTACTTGTTCTCTGATAAGGTCGCGTCCAAGTTTGGTGGACGTGCCTATCGCAATTTTTGTGGAAGGCACATTGAGGTAGCACCGGTTTATGAGCTCGTTGCGCGGAAAGACGTCGCCGTTCTCAAAATAAACAACCGACTCGAACACCGACGAATAGGCATACGTTTCCACAAAGTCCCATTTGTAGTAAAGCGACTGGCCGGTGTCGTCGTGCGTGTTGGCCATTATCTCCAGCCCAAAGTTGCCGATACGCCAGGTGATACTGTCTATCGGCGGCGTGTTTCGCAATTCAACCAGGTCCGACTCGAACTGCTTGCCACCGAAGGTCTGGATGTGAAGTTTGTATTTCGATGTCGACTGTAGGGCAAGGCCGTTGGCCGCATAAACACCCGACTCATACTCGATTAGCGGGTAGGTGCCACCGCCTTCTTCCTCCAATGTGACCGATGCACCCGATTCATTCGTGGGCGCACCTTCACTCAATACATTTTGCGACCGCGTGAGTTTTACGACGGCGGTTCCATCGGTGCCGTTCAAGAAGCCGTCTACCACAAGCAGGTTCTCGGCGCCTTCTATTTCCGGCGGCTGATATACTTCCACGCATCCCATGCTTAGCGCTATCAGTACTATTGCAAGTCTCTTCCTCATGCCGGTCAGAATTTGAAGTTGTAGGTAATGGTCGGTATGGGTCGTGCGAATACCGAGAGTTTGTAGCCGGTAACTTTTCCGTCTACAGCGGTGAAATAAATCGAGTACGCGTTTTCGCGACCGGTTACGTTGTACACCGCAAAGGTCCAGGAGCTATGCGCAAGTTTTCTGATCTTGTGATTTCCCTCGACATTGATCGAGATGTCGAGGCGGAAGTAGTCGGGAATCCGGTACTTGTTTCGCTCTGAATAATAAAGACGCGGGCTTCCGCCAAGGTCGTATTTCGCCAGAGGAAACGTAATCGGGCGACCGGTGCTGTATGTGGTGTTCAGCGAAAAATTAAAACGCCGGTTGAATTTGTAGTTGCCGACAAAGTTCACGGCATGCGGTTTATCGTAGTTGCTTGGGTAATACCTGCCACCGTTAACCGTCTCCGACGAAAATTGCCCCTGGGTTTTCAGCAGCGACCGCGAGTAGGTGTAGCTCATCCACCCGTTCAGTTTACCACCCGGCTTCTTGACAAGCAACTCCACGCCGTACGCCTGGCCTACGGCCGTCAGGATGTCTGTTTCCAAGTGGTGGTTCAGCAACAGCGTGGCGCTGCCCTTGTAATCGATCGCGTTCTTCAGGTCTTTGTAGTACGCCTCTACCGATGTTTCGAGCACGCTGCCTTTAATGTTCTTGTAAAACCCAATGGCGATCTGGTCGCCTATCTGTGGCGGTATATACTGGTCGGCGAGTTTCCATGTATCGGTGGGTGCAATGGCGGTAGTGTTGCTCAGCATATGAATGTATTGCCGCGTGCGATTGTAGCTGAACTTGACCGACGCATTGCCGGGCAGGCTATAACGCACCGAAATGCGCGGCTCGGGCCCCGTGTAGCTGGCAACCGTGGAGCCACTTGAGTAGTGGACGGTGTCGGCGATGGTTGCTTCTTCGCGCGGAGCGCCGGACGGATAGGTAAATACTGTGCGTGGCCCAAGGTATTGGTAAAATGAATAGCGCAGGCCCAGGTATACTGAAAGCCGCGGTGATACCTCTATGTTGTCTCCCACGTACAAGGCGCTCTCTTGCGCGTGCTCGGTCTCGAGGATATCCGTCACAACCTCACTGTCGGGGCCCACGGGTTCGTATGTGCCTGGCTTCAACTTGTATCGGATGGTGCTGAGGCCCGCGGAAAAAGTATGCTTTGCGTTGTGAAAGTAACTGAAGTCGGCTTTGGCGTTGAGTTGCTGAATGGAGAACCCGAGGTTGAATGCGTTCGTCGGCGTTCTGGTACTCTCAATGTCATAGTGATACTTGCTGAAACCGCCCGTGAGCGTACCGAATAATTTTTTACTGATGCCGTATTTCCATTTAACAGATGCGTTCCTGTCGCTGTAGCTGTAAAGCGTGTCGCTGTTGAGCCTGAAAATTGTCCTGACTCATATACGCTGATGCCATAATCTGGCTCTTGTCGCTTAGCTTGTGCGAAATGACTGCGTTCATATCGTAGAAAGATGCTTTGCTGTTTTGGAGCGATGTACTCTTGAGCTGCCTCAAAATCCAGTCTGAATAAGTGGATCGCCGGCCACCATGAGCGACGTTTTGTCCTTTATTATGGGAATGTCGAGAGTGAGGCGGCCGGTGATGGGGCTGATGCCACCGGCGCCAGAGAATTTTTTCAGGTTGCCTTCACGCGACGTCACATCCAGCACAGACGACAGCCGCCCGCCATAGTCGGCGGTGATGCCGCTCTTGTACAGTTCCACATTCTTAAGCACATCGGGATTGAAAGTGGAAAAGAAGCCAAACAAATGCGAGGGGTTATAGACGGTGGCATCGTTGAACAATATCAGGTTCTGGCTGGTGGCTCCGCCGCGCACGTTGATGCCGGAGCTTCCTTCGCCCACACTCTGCACGCCCGGCAGGGTGAGCACCACCTTGAGCACGTCTGTTTCTCCCAACGCCAGGGGTATTTGCTTCATCGTTTTGATGTCGAGCTTTTCGAGGCCCATCTGCATGCCCGTCACGTTAATATCGCGGTCCGACTCCACTACTACTTCCTTGAGTGGCGTTACGTCTTCTTCCATCTCAATATTCAACCGCCCGTTGCCATATACCACTACTTGTCGCACGGTGCTTTTCATCCCGATGCTTTTTACTT
>JAAURZ010000266.1 GCA_012031955.1 Bacteroidia bacterium | reverse complement strand
CTGAGGTCGGCTTTGGAGACGCGCTTTCCTCCAAACAATGCAGTTGCGCCTTTGTCGCCGGTCTTGGTGTAGATCTTCATGATCCAAACTTACAGATTTGACGGCTGACAACGTTGGAACTTTGCTTCTTCAAAGCCATGTAGCAAACAGGGTGCTAGTGAGCCGGAACGGAGTCGCTGCGGCTGATTTTTTCGTTCCTGCGGTCCCATTCGATCAACCCGTCGCGCAAGCGTATAATGCGATGCGCGTAGTGCGCAATGTCGTCTTCGTGCGTTACCATAATGATGGTGTTCCCCTTGTCGTGCAACTCTTGAAACAGGTTCATGATGTCGTACGAAGTCTTGGAGTCGAGGTTACCGGTAGGCTCATCGGCAAGGATGATAGACGGGTCGTTGACGAGCGCGCGGGCGATTGCTACACGCTGGCGTTGTCCACCCGAAAGTTCATTGGGTTTGTGATGAGAACGGTCGGCGAGGTTTACATTTTCCAAAGCCTCCATGGCCCGTTCGTCGCGTTCGCTTTTGCTGTAGCCCGCATAGATGAGCGGCAGCGCCACATTTTCCAGGGCGCTGGCGCGGGGCAAAAGGTTGAATGTTTGGAAAACGAAACCTATCTCTTTGTTCCTGATCTCGGCGAGTTCATTTTCCGTCATGTCACTTACCAACTGATTATTGAGCATGTAGGTGCCGCTCGTCGGTGTATCGAGGCATCCTACAATGTTCATCAAAGTCGACTTGCCCGACCCGGACGGCCCCATAAAGGCCACATACTCGCCTTTGTCTATGCTGATAGAAATCGATTGGAGGGCATTGACAATGTTGGTGCCCATTTTATAGATTTTCGCGATGTTGTTGGTTTCGATGATCTTCATGAACGTATTAGTTACCTTTTTTGCTCCAGCATTACAAGGATGGCGGCCATTCTGAGAAAGTTTTGGCCAACTTCTTCCCTGAACGATTAAACTGAGCCACGAGTTGGCTGCATCAGTCAAAAATAAGTCGATGAGACCGCTTTTGCACGATTGCCCTTGGTTAGCGGCGGGGAATCCGTGTTAATGGCGCAACCCGCCGACCTCAGCCCGACGCGTGTACCTCTATAAATGTTACACAACGGCGAATCACTTCCGGGTCTTTCAATATGCGGGTATGGCCAAGACCCTGCGTGACTATTAATTCTGCTGCCGGGTAAGCTTCCTTCAAGGCAAGCGCGTGCGCTGGAATCACGTCGACGTCGTCTTCGTCCTGCACAAGCAGTAGCGAAGGGCGCGGAAAAATTCTTCATGAAATGGCTGGAGGTAAAAGCGTCGAATGGCTCGTTCATTGTTCGGAGAACATATTCCCTTATCGCATCGCCTGTCTTTTGAGATCCTCTAACCGCGCGCAAATAGGTGTTGATAATCTCGTCGCCGATAGAGGGGCTTGCAATGCAGATAATAATTTTTACCGGCAATCCGTGCACTGCGGCGTAAAGGCTGGCGACGCCACCAAAAGAATGCGCGACGATGGCGGCAGGCTTCAACACGCCGACTGATATTTGGATGGCCTCGGCAAACTCCAGCAAATTTGTTTTCGAGCCATCGGATCTGCCGTGCGCCGGGCCGTCGATTGCCGCTGCCTGGTAGCCGTGCTCAACGGCAAACTCAATGAACTTCCTGAATTGCGTGCCACGGCCCGCCCAACCATGTACAAATAGCAGGCAGGGACCTTCGCCCCACAGATAGATCTGAACCCTTCGGCCATTGGTCAGCCTGACCGATGTCAACCACGCACGGCGAGCCAGTTCCCGTTCTTTTTCCGGGGACTTGTACTTGAGTGGTGTAAAAAAATGGTGACAAAAATGTGCCTGGCAAGCGCCGGTGAAAAGCGCTCAATTTTTGGAAAAGCCCACTGCACCAGCCGGAGCAGGGCCGGCCCGGGCTTGCGCTTTGATTGCGGTCCGGTCATCTGTTAAAATGTTGGCTGAGCGGTTGGTTTAGCTGGGGTAAAAGATGAAGATTTCGCCTTTGAGATCACAATCTTATTTATTCGAATCGCTAAATTACAAGTTGGAATAATTCTACCCGAGCCCAATTATGTACAGGAAGTGCCTTTTTTGCTACTTATAGCAGCAACCTTTCCCTATGTGGCGGCCGCGCAGGCCCGATTCTGGATTGCCGGCGCATCGTCAAACTGGAACAATACAGCAAACTGGTCAGCCACGAGCGGCGGAGCCGGCGGTGCCTCGGTACCCGGGGCCGCCAATACGGTGACTTTTGACGCCAACGGCAATGGCCAATGTAACCTCGACATCATTCCCACGGTTGGTGGCATCACCATCAATGGGTACGCCGGCATAATCGACCTCGTGGGCCGCAACCTGACCACCACCGGCACGAACACATTTGCCTCCGGCACGGTGAACAATTCGGGCGGCGCCGCCAGCCTTGTACTTAACACAACCGGAACAACCACGTTTAGTGGCACAACCTTTGGCGCTAATATCACCGGTTCGTCTGCGCGACTCTTATTTCATGGGTCCACCTTCAACGGAACCATTACCGTAACAAAAGATGGAAATACGAATGACATCGGAAATGGCGGCAACACGTTCAACGGGGCAGTCTCCCTTACCAACGCGAGTACGCAATACTTGCGGTTGGGAAATACAAACTCCGATATTTTCAACAACACACTCGCCGTTTCGATAGGCAACACCGGCGACATAGTGCTAGCTTACGCGGCCGCGGGCACGCAGTTCAATCAAAACGTGGTTGTAAACTACAGCAGCACCGGAGACGTGCTCATCGGCACCAATGGCGGCACAAGCACCTCGCCTCGGGTCGCACAATCAGCATTGGTTCGATAAGTGGCACCGGGCCCGGCGACCTTCAGCTTGCCAACTTCACGCAAACGGGTGCCACGGCGCAAACGATCACAATGGCAGGCAACAGCACGGCCATTCTTACACTGGGCCCGTCGTCCACATTCAACGGGCCGGTTACAACCACATCGCCGGTATTGATTTTTAATTCAAGCACTTTTAATTCGACAGGCGACTTTGCACAGACTTCGAATACCAACACCGGCAACTCGCGCGGCGGAAACGTGTTTGTCGGCACCAGTACCTTTACCAACAGCGGAGATGCAGACCTTGTGTTCGGTTCCAACGCGGCAGACCCGGGCGATACGTTCCAGGGAAGCGCTACATTCAATGACCTCGGAGGCGGCCGAATCAGGGTCAGCGAAAACTCCGCCGGCACGGTCTTTAACGGCAATGCGACATTCAACAGCTCAGGTGCCAATAATGCGGCCAACAGAATTCAGATATCCAGATTCAACGGGGCGACCACTACCTTTAACGGAACTACTACGATCAACAACAACGGCAACTCCAGCGACATACATGTGTGCTATGATGTGGGTACGCTGGTAACTTTTAACGGGCCGCTCATCTTAAATTCGGCTACAACGGCTGCCGGGGATTTCGAGCTTGGCCGAGACGGCAATGTGTTGATCAATGGGAGCTTACAATTGAACAGCACTTGCGCCGACAACATAGAAATGTCGGCGGGCAACGGGACGGTAACATTCGGCAATGGTGGCATTACCATCGGCGGCTCGGGCTTTGCGCAGGGCCAGCTCACATTCAGAAATTTCACACAGACGGGTACTACTGCTATCACCCTGGCACTGACCGGCACAGGTCGCATGAACGTCGGGCCATCATCCGCCTTTGGCGGCAACGTTACGTTTACGTCACCGCGCCTTTTTCTGAGCGGCACAACGTTCAACGGAACCGCCTACTTTGAAAAAACGGAAGCAGTGACGACTATAGCAATGGCAACAACACATTCAACGGCACAACCACAGTAGTCAACTCGAGCGGCAACCAATTTATACTGGGCAATTCCGGTCCGGATATTTTTAACGCTGACGTTACATTTACCAACACCGGCACAAGCAATCTCCACGTCGCGCAGGCATCTCCCGGAAACCAATTCAACGGCAACATCGTCGTGAATAATCCAACCGGCAACACGATCAACTTTTCGACCAACATCGACGGTTCTTCTACCCTGGCAGCAGGCCGCACAATTACAATAGGCGGTTCAGGTTTTCCCACCGGCACGCTTAACCTCAACCGCTTCACGCAGCTTGGCGCAACAGCACAAATCCTTACCCTTACTGGCACCGGCGCACTCAACCTCGGTCCGACGTCAGCCTTCGGTGGCGATGTCACCTTCACCGCACCAGACATCATTTTGAACGGATGCACTTTTGATGGCACCGCCACGCTAACAAAAAATGGAAACACGTCGAGCACAGGCGCAGGCAACAATATTTTCAACGGAACCACGCTGATTACCAATAGCGGTTCCGGCAACTTTCGAACCAACGGAAGCAACACCTTCAACGCCTCCACCACACTCACCAACACCGGATCGGCCGACATACTGCTGGAACTAAATACGGGCAGCACCTACAACGGATCGTTGACGATCAACAGTCTGGGCTCCGGCTACATCAGAGTAGGCTACAATGGCACGAACACGTTTAACGGCAACATTGATGCGAGTTGCACCAACGGCAACGGTGTGTACTTTTCCGAAAACACAGCGGGAACCAGCACGCTGACGGCCGGCCACACTATTGCCGTAGGTGCATCGGGCTTTAGCAATGGAACGCTGAACCTCAACCGATTCACGCAAATGGGCGCCACGCCGCAAGCCCTTACGCTTACCGGCACAGGCCATCGCTGAACATCGGTCCCTCTTCTCAATTTGACGGTGATGTAACTTTCAATTTCTCCACGGCTC
>JAAURZ010000265.1 GCA_012031955.1 Bacteroidia bacterium | reverse complement strand
ATGGAGCTCCGACCACGTTGCTGATGATACGCTGAATGACTTTCGCCGGCTCGGGCTGCGCGTGAAGTTGCTACCCACGTTGAGCGACATTGACACCGTGGACGATTTGCCGCTATACCTGAAAAAAAGTTTCACATTACGTCTTAGCGAAGCGCATCAATGCCGCGTCGTCACTTTAATGTTTCAAGGTCGCGTATCAGTATCTTCTTGCGGTCAAAATAAATCAGGTTCTTGTCCTTCAGTTCGTTAAGGATAGTAGTGACGGTCTGACGCGAAGTGCCGGTGAGTGATGCAATATCTTTGTGCGTAAGTTTCGTCGGTATCATGGTTTCAAAACCCACCTTCTTGCCCTTCCATGATGCCGCGTCGCGCAGAAACTCAATGATCCTGGTACGCGCATCCTTAAAAACGAGCAGCTCCAGTTTTCTCTCCATCCGCATCAGGCGCAAGCCTACGAGCTTCAGAAGCCTGAAGCTTAGTTCCTGATCGTCCTTCATCAAAGCTTTCAATTCGGACACACTCAATGGGCAAACCGTGGTATCCTCTTCCATAGCCTGCGCGAAATCGGTGCGCGTGTCTTCTCCGGCCAGGGCCAGTTCGCCAAACAGTTCGCCCACCGTGAGGATGGCCTTCACTACCTCCTTGCCGTCGTCGAGATAGTGGCCGATCTTCACCCGGCCCTTGGCAATCATGTAGATGTGGTCCGACGCCTCGTCTGGGAAATATATGTACTGGTCACGTTTGTAATGCCTGAACTCATGCTTCTCGGCTAAGACCTTTGTCTTATGAGGGCAAAGGGTGTTATACAGATTTACACTCTCGAAATACCAAAGGGCTGCGGTGTTAGGCATATATTTATAGGACGATTTATTCAGATACTAAACAAAGCCTGCTTAATTTACGTCCGCTATTTTGAATAAAAAATCACGTAAATAATTCACATTTCGAAATGCCTGCTTTTCAACTCACCGAGCTTTGGGTATATCCCGTGAAGTCGCTGGGGGGCATCCGGCTCAAGAAGTCGGCGTTGTTACCAAAAGGTTTACAATACGACCGACGGTGGATGCTCACCGACATAAACGGAAGATTTCTAACCCAGCGCGAACATCACCGCCTTGCATTATTCAAAACGAGTTTTTCTGCCGATGGGCAGGCGCTGATTATTACGTTTGAAAATGACAACATCACAATTCCGCTACAGCCACCCACTGACGGGCAGTTGCTGCATACGGTTCAGATATGGGATGACTATGTGCAGGCCCTTGAGGTCGGAGACAGTTTCAGTCGATGGTTTTCACAAAGGCTGCAAAGTGACGCAAAGCTTGTTTACTTCCCTGAGCCGGAGTTGCGCCCAGTCGATAACGAGTACCAGGTGAACAGGGACCATGTAAGCCTGGCGGATGCCTTTCCGTACCTCGTTATCGGCCAGTCCTCACTCGACGATCTCAACAGCCGCCTCGACCAAAAGCTGCCGATGAATCGCTTCAGGCCCAACTTTGTCGTGGCCGGATCGCAGCCGTTTGAAGAAGACACATGGCTGACCGTGCAGATCGGCTCGTGCAAATTCGCCGCCGTGAAGACTTGCAGCCGGTGCATCATTCCTACAATCAATCAGGATACCGCAGAACGCAACGCGGAGCCGTTGAAAACGCTCACGACGTTCCGCAACTTCAATCACAAGATCAAGTTCGGGATGAACCTTATCCTGCTATCAGGCACTGAGGTACACGAAGGCGATGCGGTGGTGGTGGAACAAACGCGGCCGGTTGCGCAACATCTAACTCCCGAGCCGCAGTCATGACGTTCTTATACCTCAAGGCTGTTCATATTGTATTCATCGTGACATGGTTTGCCGGCCTGTTTTACATGCCCCGTTTATTTGTGTACATCATCGAGGCCTACGACAAGCCCGAGCCCGACCGATCAATCCTGCTCAAACAGCTCACCATGATGGCCTCGCGACTTTGGTATGGCATCACATGGCCTTCGGCCGTCATCACACTTGGTATAGGCACCGCGTTGATTATCAATCACGAGCCTGAGTGGCTTCGCCAGGGTTTTATGCACATGAAGCTCACGCTCGTTCTTTTCCTCTACTTCTATCACGGTTCGCTTCAATTTTTTGCTCAATCAGAACAAAAAAGGACAATTGAAATTTTCTTCACAACAGTTGCGTTTGTGGAACGAAGTAGCCACACTATTCCTTATCGCGATTGTGTTTGTCATCGTCTTGAAGAATTCACTCAGCATGGTTTGGGGATTGTTGGGGTTGATGGTAGTGACGGTGGCTATTGTAGCTGGAATAAGGGTGTATAAAAAAATGAGAAAGAGATGAGAAATATTTCCCTAAAAGCGATATCGAGTTTGTTAGTAGCGATGTTCATCCTCGCTGCATGCATCAACAAGAAAGAAACGAAGCTACCCATACTGGGTGAGCGATCCGTAGACGGTGCCGATACGGTGTATCACACTATCGCTGACTTTTCCTTTGTCGATCAGGACAGCAATATCGTTTCGCCGGAAACCTTCAAGGGCAAGATATACGTGGCTGATTTTTTCTTCACCACCTGCCGCACTATCTGCCCTATTATGAAGACCCAGATGCTTCGCGTATATGATACCATTCAGAATATGCCTGATGTATTGCTGTTGTCGCACTCAATCGACCCCGAGTACGACACGGTGGGACTGCTGCATGAATATGCCGCCAGACTTGGTGTGAAAAGCAACAAGTGGCATTTTGTAACAGGCGACAAGCGCGTGATTTACAAACTTGCACAAACGAGCTATTACACAAGCGCCATGGAAGACGAGACGGAGCCCGACGGTTTCATTCACAGCGGCGCGTTCATGCTTATAGATAAAGAACGACGGATAAGAGGCAAGTATGACGGCACAAAGACTGACGATGTAAACCGGTTGATCGCCGACATTGCAAGACTGAGGAAAGAATATGGCGAAACAAATTAGCACCGCTGCCCTTATGGCGTTTCTTGCCATTGGTTGCAGCAGCCGGCCGCAGGAATCGGTGAGAGATGACTCGCCGAAGTATACGCAATACTACCTGCAAGGTGAAAAGTTGTTCCAGACTCATTGCAGCAACTGTCATCAAGCCGATGGCACGGGCCTGGGTAGGTTGTATCCACCGCTCAACAAGTCCGACTACATGGACGATCAATTCGCGGATGTGGTTTGTCTGATTCGCAACGGCAAGAGTGGAGAGATTAAAGTAAATGGTGCCATCTACAATCAGCCAATGCCGGGTGTAGCAACACTCACCGACCTTGAGGTGGCTGAAATTGCTACTTACATCTACAACACGTGGACACACAAGCGGGGTCTGATTGAGGTCACGGCCGTGTCGCCGATTTTGTCGGAGTGTCCGGAAGCTGCACCTTACAAGTAGCGGAGTTCGACTACCTGCGAGTCGCCACTTCCGGCCCAGGTGATGGTGGCTTCTTTAAAAGGCGGCGGCCCAAATTTTCCCATGGCATTGTTCCCGAATCCAAACCCTTCCTTGGGCATACCCAACGCGTTGGTGTCGAGTGTTCCATTGTCGTTTTCATCATGAATAACACTGATTGCATAGATACCGGGTGGCAAGTTCTCAAAAACAGCCTCCACCTCGCCTTTCGCCGACTTGAGTTTGAGGCCATAGTCGAATTTCTTTAAAAATGTGTCTTTATTCAGAGTAAGGGCCACCAGTATCGACCCTTTGGTGCTTTTCACACCTTTCACCACCACTTTCAAATTGCCATTTTGATAAGATTTCCAGCCGCTGTTAACGATAAATACACACAACAGTAAGACTAATGCCAGTTTTTTCATCGGTTCTAAGGTGTAGTTCATAGGACACTAAAATACCATTCGTCATCAAAAATACCATTTCGCGAAATCGGACACTCCAAATACCCTGTGAAGAAGCCCGGTTGTCCTTGGTTATTTTGTAACTTTATTCAAGACAAAATAACAGTTTCATGGCCAAGTTCGCATTAACCATCAACAACAAAAGCTATACCGTGGAGGCCGACCCTCAAATGCCCTTGCTGTGGGCAATACGTGATAGCATCGGATTAACAGGCACAAAGTATGGGTGCGGCATTGCGCAATGTGGGGCGTGCACCGTTCACATGAACGGCACTCCCATTCGCTCATGCTCCATTCCCGTTTCGGCTGTGGCCGGAAAAGAGATCACGACGATCGAAGGGCTATCGAAAGACAATGCTCACGTAGTGCAACAGGCGTGGATACTGGAACAAGTACCCCAATGCGGATACTGTCAGTCAGGTCAGATAATGGCCGCCGCCGCGTTGCTGAGTCGAAACGCCTCACCTTCTGACAAAGATATTGACGCGGCCATGCAAGGGCACATCTGCCGTTGCGGCACGTACCCGCGGATCCGAAAAGCGGTGAAGAAAGCGGCAGAATTACTTTCACAAAAAGCATCCAAATAACCAACCCAAGCCATGACCGAAATTTCCAAAAACATATCACGCAGATCGTTCATAAAACTATCTGGCATGACGGGCGCCGTGCTTGCAGTTGGATATTATATGCCGGCTCTCGGCAAAGACCCGAAGATCGTCAACGCAGGCGATGCGGCATCACAAGGGATAGACCTCAACGCCTGGATTTCCATTGACACCACCGGCAAGGTGACCATCACCAATCACCGCGCAGAAATGGGTCAAGGTTCATTTCAGTCTGTGCCGCAGATCATCGCGGAAGAATTGGAAGTAAACCTCACCGATGTGAACATTGTGTTCGCACAAGGCGATCAAAAGAAATATGGTAGCCAGATCACAGGCGGC
>JAAURZ010000264.1 GCA_012031955.1 Bacteroidia bacterium | reverse complement strand
TTTTCTGTGAACATCCGCACGTGTACACGCTCGGCAAAAGCGGTAAGGAATCAAACCTGCTGGTGAATGAAGATCAGTTGAAAGAGATACATGCCACCTACTACCACATCAACCGCGGCGGCGACATCACCTATCACGGCCCCGGACAAGTTGTAGGTTACCCGATTTTCGATCTCGAAAATTTCTTCACCGACATTCATCGTTACATGCGCACCTTAGAGGAAGCGGTGATACAAACACTGCGCGAGTACGATGTGGAAGCGGGTCGCATTGCCGGCCTCACCGGCGTATGGATAGAACCCGGCCACCCGGAGCGTGCACGAAAAATATGCGCCCTGGGTGTGAAGTGCAGCCGCTGGGTTACCATGCACGGATTTGCCTTCAACGTGAATACCGACCTGACCTATTTCAAACACATCGTGCCATGCGGAATTGACGACAAGGCCGTAACTTCGCTGAAACAGGAAACCGGACAGGAGCGCGACTTGATTGAGGTGGAAGAAATTCTCAAGGCAAAAATCGCTGAACAGTTCGGTTTGGAATACGCGTAGCGAAATCATGACATTTTTACGCTTCATCGTTATCACTGCAGGAATCGCGCTGGGCGCAACGGGGTTGTACTTCGGCTATGCGCCGCAAGAATTGCCAACCGCGCCGGCGCACCCCAAACAAAAGGGCGTTTGTTGGGTGGGGTCGCGGCAGCAGGTAACGCAAGCGCACCTGCTGAGCCTGCGCGACAACGGTGTAACGTGGATCAGTCAAACGCCGTTTGGATGGCAGCGCGACGCCATGGTTCCCGACATCAGGTTTCAGACAGGCAGCGACCGCATTATGTGGGGCGAGTCTTTCGAGGGACTCGCGGCCACCACCATCGCAGCTTCCTCCCTGGGCATTCACACCATGCTGAAGCCTCACCTTTGGGTGCACGACACTTGGGCAGGCGCTGTGGAAATGCAGAACGAGGAAGACTGGAAGAAATGGTTTGAATCGTATGAGCGTTTCATACTTACCTACGCACGCTTCGCCGATTCACTCCACATCGAAGTGCTTTGCATCGGCACGGAGTTGGAGAAAACTTCGCGACGCGCGGAATGGATTCCGCTGATTGCAAAGATTAGACAACACTACCACGGCAAAATCACCTACGCCGCCAACTTCAGCGAGTTTGAGCACGTGACGTTTTGGCCTTACCTGGACTACATCGGCATTCAGGGATATTTTCCGTTGACCGACGAACGCAAGCCTTCCCTGGAGGAACTGATGGACGGGTGGAGGAAACCCATTGCGCGCGTGGAAAAATCCAAAGGAAATATAAGAAAGAGGTGATCTTTACCGAACTCGGCTACAAGAGCACGGAAGACGCCGGCATCGAGCCGTGGCGGTGGCCGCAACACATTGACAAGGAAGCGGTTTGCACCGAAACACAAGCCAATTGTTATGAGGCTTTTTTCCGATCGCTGTGGAATAAAAACTGGGTTGCCGGTGTATATTTCTGGAAGTGGTACCCTACCTTGCCCTCACGACCGACAGACGCAGATTTTACACCGCAGCGAAAGCCTGCTGAGAAAGTGATGGCCCAATGGTTTGGCCCAGGCACGAACTGATATGATAAAAGACATCGACATCCCACAAGTAAAAAACGTGACCCTCGCAGTGGCTCGCGAAAAGAATCTCACCCAGGACGAATGGCGCGTATATCTCATCAACAGCAACGACGTGGACATTGAGAACACGCTCGTGGCGAGCAAAGGATACGGCCACAAGGAAGGTGAAGAACAGAAGACTTCGATCCTCCGTCATTTTTGCAAACCGTGTCAGCACACAGTGCGGCGTTGGTCGAGCCTATTGACCCGGCGGTCTTCCATCTTAACAATGAGTATTGGGTGAGCTACTACATCGGATCACAGATCTTCGACAAACGATTTGTCTTCGTGCCCGACACCATCAAGGAAGATAACCTGATGTTCATTAAAGAGCTGGCCATGGAGGGCGTGCTTCATTCGTAAGGCACTATCCGCTTACATAGCCGCGGCGCACCAGTTCTTCTTCGCTCCTGATCACTTAAGTGCACTTGTTTGCAAGCACGTACACGCGGTCGCTCACGCCAAGCACGTGTCGGTACAGGTGATCGCTGATCATTATTCCTTTCCGTTGTTTTTCCTCGGCAATCAGTTTTTTCAACGTGTCGATGTGAACGGGCATAAGACCGGAAAACGGTTCATCGAGGAGACAAAACAGGGACTTGGATTTAAGCAGCAGCACAACTTCCAGTATCCGCCGGTAGCCTCCCGAAAGCTGGCCGGGGTAGTAGCTGCCGTAACTTTCAAACTCCGGAAACGAATCCACGAGCAGTTGATAATCCACATCGAAAAGTCCTAACAGCTTCTTTACTTTCAGATGGGAAGGCAGGAACTTCTCTTGCGGCAGATACCGGATTAGCTTGCGGTTGAAATAGTCTTCGGTCAGCCTTTCGTCATCAACACGCACCGATTTACTGTTGGGCATCAGGGTGCCGAAGACAATCTTCATTAGTGTGGACTTGCCGGACCCGTTTCGCCCGAGCAGACCTACCACTTCACCCGTATCGCATCGCACATGCACTCCCGCAAGCACGTGATTGTGTCCGTAAGCGTGGTCGATGCCGTCGAATTCCAGCGTGTGTTTCATAGCCATTGCAGCGTAACGTAAGTAAGCGCCACCCAAACAACAAAGTCAATCGCAAGCGCCCCGGCAAAAAGGCCTACAGTGCCATACCCCAGGTTATGATAGAAATACAAATAGGGTCTCCGGAACCAAAACAAGTAGGAGCCCAGCAGCGCATCGGTGAACAATTTCATCCAAAAAACCACCACCGTAAACCAGGGGTTGCCCGACTGCAAAATTAAAGCGCATCCGATAAGGCTGATCGCAATGGCGGGCATAGCAGCTTGCCGATAGAACAACAGTAGCACTCGCATGGCGTGAACCGGGCAAGAATTATACCATCGACACTAACTGACCTTCATTATTGCTACTTTTAAGAAATTTATTTTTTGAAATGATAAGCGAGCTCAAAGACGTACTCTTTCTTGACATCGAAACGGTTGCAACAACCGACAGCTACGCCGCTCTGGATGAGCGCCTGAAAACGCAGTGGGCCCGGAAGGCGAGCTTCCTGAAACGCGAAGAACACCAGACGGACGAAGATCTCTTTCACAATCGCGCGGGCATCTACGCTGAGTTTGGTAAGATCATTTGCATAGGCGTGGCCAAGTTTGTGCAATTGGAATCGGGTGAACTGGGCATGCGCACCAAGGCCTACTACGGCCATGACGAAGGCGTGCTGCTTGCCGAGTTCAAGGCCATGATCGAGCGCCTCGACCCAATGTATGAGAAGCTATGCGCCCACAACGGCAAGGAGTTCGACTTTCCGTACATCTGCCGTCGCATGCTTGTAAACGGCATCCCGCTGCCCGCACTGCTCAACCTGGCAGGCCGCAAATCGTGGGAGGTGCCCCACATCGACACGATGGAGATGTGGAAGTTCGGCGACTACAAACACTATACTTCGCTGGACTTGCTGGCGGCTATTTTCGACATTCCTTCAAGCAAAAGCGACATTGACGGAAGCCAGGTAAACAAGGTTTACCACATCGACCACGACCTGGAAAAGATCAAGAATTATTGCCTGCGCGACGTGGTCGTGTTGGCCCAGCTTTACCTTAAAATGAAGTGCCTCGACCTGGTCAAAGCGCACAATATACAAGTGGGCTAGAAACTTATTCCCCGTTTTTTTGTTATCTTTCGAGCAAACTAAGGCCTCCTTCAAGTTTGAGTGAGTAAAGGTCTTATTGATTTCCATCCTTACCTGATCTGTCTGACCACTCAATTCCCCGTTGAGTCTGCATGAAATCACTGAACATGGATATTAATTGGATAGTCACCCTGGCAGGCCGACACAATTATTTTTAATTCACGACAAACGTCGTTATGAGCAAGAAAAGAAAACCCAAAACAAAAAAAGAAAAGAATCCTGCCACAAGTATTCGAAGCGCCATTCTGGCCCTGTTGGAAGAGAAACCAGGCAAGGCGTACGCCGCCGGCCAAATCACCAAAAAAATCGGACTTAAGAAAAGGGAAGACATCAAACGCGCCGGGCAAATTTTAGATGAACTGGAAGCGAGCGGTACGATTGTACGCGCTGGCGACTACAAGACAGCGGCCGCTGAAGCCGAAGGCATCTGGAAGACGTGGGACGCCGGCGACGAGCAGACGGCGCTGATCGCACGGGAGTTTGGCTTCGCCTCGCTGGTTGCCGGAAGGAACGACCTGGCGCGTCAGTTCGGCGAGTTCCTCGTCAGCGAGGGCGCCAGGCTGAAAAACCCCGACAACCAGCCCGCCACATCGGCCGTGCTGCTTCGCGTCGCTGAGTTCAAGGTCAAAGGCGGCGAAGACGAGCGCAAAGCCCTTCGCGATGCACTCCTCGCCCGCAACGCCGCCGCCGGGGTCGACATGACGTCGGTACTGTCCTGGGAGGCGCTCTACCTGGGCGCCTGGAACGCTGCCGACTGGGAAGGCGCCAAGGAGGAATGGCATCCGCCGCGGCCGAATTCCTGCGGCGGGAAAAATCCCTGATCAACAGGCAGCGGAATGCCGAAGTGACTTCGGCCGCCGCATCGTTCCTCGAAGGAAGAGTCCGGGTTACCAGGGGCCGGAACGACTACTATGTGGCGATGGCGGATGTGCACGATGCGATCGCCGCCGATCTGGAGGCGCTCTCACCGCCTTCGCCGCGCAGCCCGCTGTGGCCGGCGAAGTGGAAGGCGGAGGCCTGGGCGATGG
>JAAURZ010000263.1 GCA_012031955.1 Bacteroidia bacterium | reverse complement strand
CAACGCCGATGTTACTGCGCTTTCTGAGGTGGTAGTGATTGGCTACGGCGAGCAGAAGAAGGAAGACCTCACCGGTGCCGTGGTGGCGCTTGGTAGCAAAGACTTCAACCGCGGCGTGATTTCTTCGCCGCAAGATCTGATTGTAGGCAAGATGGCAGGCGTGGCAGTGACGGCCAGCGGTGGTGCCCCCGGCAGCGGTTCGCAAATCAGAATTCGCGGAGGATCGTCAATGAGTGCAAGCAACGATCCGCTTATTGTCGTGGATGGATTTCCACTCGACAATGCAAACATCTCGGGCTCATCAAACGGGTTAGCCACAGTAAACCCCAACGACATTGCCTCGGTGACAGTGCTCAAGGATGCGTCTGCTACTGCCATATATGGCTCAAGGGCGTCTAACGGTGTTATTATCATAACAACCAAAAAAGGCGCTGAAGGAAAACCTCAAGTCGGGTACAATGGTACTGTTTCGGTAGCAACACCTGCCCGATATATAGATGTAATGTCTGGCGATGAGTATCGCACACTGCTTACAGACCTCGCCGCGGCGGGCACCGTGAGCGGCCTGGACACCGACGCGCTCAGCCGCCTTGGTGGCGCCAGCACCGACTGGCAAAAGAAATCTACCGCACAGCGTTGTCTCACGATCACAACGTAACGCTGAGTGGTTCGGCCGGCTCGGTCCCTTACCGCGTATCTTACGGTTACACAAACCAGGATGGTATCCTGAAGACAACGGCCTTCAATCGCAATTCACTCAACGTGAATTTAACGCCTTCGCTTCTCGACGACCACTTGAAGGTGAACCTAAGCGTGAAAGCTTCTTATGAAAAGCGTAACTTCGGTAACGAAGGCGCAGTGGGTGCGGCAGTGGCGTTCGATCCGACTCAACTTGTGTACAACGGCAATTCAAGGTTCGGCGGTTATTTCACCTGGACTAACCTTTCCGACGACCTTCCCAGCGGAGACATGAACATTGACGGAAACCCGATCAACATTGGTGTGGCCAACCCTGTTTCGCTGCTCGAACAAACCGACAACAGATCGACTGTTAAACGTATACTCGGAAATGTGTCGCTCGATTATAAGCTTCCCTTCTTTCCCGACTTGCGCGCAGTGCTTAACCTTGGCCTCGACAAGAGTTCAAGCTCCGGGCATAACAACTCGCAAAGCAACGCCGGGTGGACATATCGCAACGGTATTGGCCAGCTTATCGACTACACGGGTGAGACCAATTCGCAGCTCCTTGACTTCTATTTGAATTACGTGAAGACAGTTGGCGAAAGCAAATTCGACATCACCGGCGGTTATTCATACCAGAGCTTCGAGCGCAACGGCTCCAACTTTGCACGCAATGGCGATGAATCTATCTACAACGACTTTGAAGTGACCGCCGACGGCGACACCGTGGCCCGGCAATACATTCCAAATCCGAATGTGCTTATCTCTTTCTTCGGTCGTGCCTATTATTCATACAAAGGCAGATACATGGTCACCGCCACGCTACGCAATGACTTGTCGTCGCGCTTTAGCGAGGACACACGTTCCGGATTTTCCCGGCGGTAGCGGGAGCGTGGACTATTAGCGAAGAGGGCTTTATGTCGGGCATCCCGGCAATCTCCAACTTGAAACTCCGCGCGGGTTGGGGGGTAACAGGTCAGCAAGACATTGGAAATACGTATCCGTACCTGCCATTGTACATTTCCAGCACGCCAACCGCGCAGTACCAGTTTGGCAACAGCTTTTACAATACATTGAGACCCAGCGCCTATGATGTAAATATAAAATGGGAAGAAACCTCTACGCTGAATTTTGGTGTAGACTTCGGGTTTTTTTAATGACCGTATCACGGGTTCCGTTGAAGTCTATCAAAGAAAAACCAAGGACCTGATCAACAACATTCCGATCGCGGCGGGCAGCAACTTCTCGAACTTCCTGACGACAAACGTAGGTGACCTGGAAAACAACGGCTACGAAATCACCTTGAGCGGAAGGCCGATCGCGACCAACGACTTTACCTGGAATATCGGCTTCAACTTCACCCACAACGAGAACAAGATCACGAAGCTTACCAAGACCGACGATCCAAACTACGCCGGCGTGGCCGTAGGCCTCATTGCAGGCGGCGTGGGTAACTTCATTCAGATCAACAAGGTAGGATTCCCGGTGAATTCGTTCTATGTGTTCGAGCAGATATACGACACCGAGGGAATGCCGATTGAAGGACTCTATGTCGATAGAACCGGTGATGGTGGCCAGGTAACAAGTAATAACCTGAATAAGTACCAGTATCATTCGCCTGCTCCTACGGCGCTGATGGGTATCAACAGCAGCCTCACTTACAAGAAGCTTGATTTTGCATTCTCCGGAAGGATTAGCATTGGCAACTACTTGTACAACAACAACTTTTCAGAGCGTGCACGATACAGCACTATTTACAACCAGGCCGGATTCTTCAACAATCTTCCCACGGCAGTCAACGAGACTAATTTCAACAACCCTCAGTACTGGTCTGACTTCTACGTGGAAGATGCTTCATTCTTTAAGATGGACAACATTGGCCTGGGATATACCTTTGACCAACTGGCGTCACAAAAGCTGAAAGCACGGGTAAGTTTCACCGTACAGAATGCATTCATAATCACCGACTACAGTGGTATCGATCCTGAAGTAGCCAGTGGCATCGACAATGCAATCTATCCGCGTCCGCGCACGTTCCTGCTGGGTTTGAATCTGACATACTAATTCTGAAAGCACTATGAAATTTTATAAATCATCCATCACATTACTCACCGCCATCGCCCTAGTGATGACGTCGTGTCTTGGCGACCTGGATCCTGAGTCGTTGGGCGACAAAGTGAAGAACTCGTCCAACGTGTACGACAGTCCCGAGGCTTATAAAGAAGGTCTCGCCAAACTGTACGCAACCTTTGCCGTAAGCGGCCAGCAAGGTCCATCAGGCCAACCCGATATCGATGGTATCGACGAAGGCTTTGGCAACTACCTGCGCCAGCTTTGGAACGCGCAGGAGCTTACCACCGACGAGGCCGTTATTGCCTGGAACGATGCCACCATAAAAGATTTCCACTGGCACACCTGGACGCCTTCCGACGTGTTCATCGCAGCGCTCTATTCGCGCATCATGTATACCGTGGCGCTATGCAACGAATACGTGCGGGCTACAGCCGGCAACGACGATCCGGATATCAAGAAGTATCATGCCGAGTCGCGCTTCCTGCGCGCGCTTGCCTACTATCATGGTATCGACTTGTATGGCAACATGCCTTTCGTTACAGAAGCCGACAAACCTGGTGCCTACTTCCCGGCGCAGACAACACGCGCTGCACTGTTCGACTACATCGAATCCGAGCTGCTTGCCATTGAAGCCGATCTTGGCGCACCAGGCTTTGAATATGCGCGCGCCGATCAGGCCGCCTCAAACATGCTGCTGGCGAAACTGTACCTGAATGCAGAAGTGTACATAGGCACTGCCAAGTACACCGAGTGCCTTACAGCAGTCAACAAAGTGCTGGCATCGTCCTACAGCTTGGAAGGCAACTACCTCGACAACTTCGTAGCCGACAACAACAACAGTTCGGAAATTATTTTGCTATCACTTTCGATGGTGCGCATACACAGTCGTATGGCGGCATGGTGTACCTGATCCATGCAGCGATCGGCGGATCGATGCCGGCCGACGCCATGTTTGGCGTAGGCGGTGGATGGGGTGGCATCAGAACCACGTCTGCATTCGTCGACATGTTCGACGATATCACAGGCAACACCGACAGCCGCGCCAAGTTCTGGACTGACGGCCAGACGCTGGACATCGATGATATCGGACAATTCACGGAAGGTTATGCCATCACCAAGTTCAGGAACCGCACATCGGCAAACGGACCCGCGCCACACGCGCATCCGGATTTTGTTGACACAGACTATCCGATGTTCAGGCTGGCTGATGCGTACTTGATATACGCTGAAGCAGTAGTGCGCAATGGCACCGGCGGCACACGCGCTCAGGCACTCGACTACGTGAACGCCCTTCGCGAGCGCGCTTACGGCAACACGGATGGAAACATCACCGATCCGGAACTTACGCTAGACTTCCTGCTCGACGAGCGGGCCCGCGAACTGTATTGGGAAGGACACCGCCGCACCGACTTGATCCGGTTTGGCAAGTTCACCGGCGGCAGCTACTTGTGGCCATGGAAAGGACAAATCAAAGACGGTGTGGCCACAGAGTCATTCCGAAACCTGTTCCCCATACCCTCGGCCGACTTGGGTGCTAACCCGACGCTGGTTCAAAATGATGGTTACTGAGACTAAAGAGATTCACCATGAAAAGAATATTGAACTATAAGAATTGGCTGGCTGCGGCTTTGATCATTGCTACAGCCTGTACCGAAACCGACCTGGGACCGGTGCTGGACGAAACTACCTTTGTGGCGCCGGTGCTCATCAACCCAGCCACGGCGACGACGGTAGAGCTGCTGCCTGAAAATGCGGCTAACCTCTACGAAGAATTCGAGTGGGAGAAAACACAATATGGCGTCAACGTGTCGGCCACCTACGTACTCGAAATAGATGACAACGAAGACTTCAGCAGTCCGCAGTCGCTGGCCCAATCGTCCGCGCCAAGGTCATGGTAGCTGCGCGCCAGAAAGTACAGGGCATCGGGCGCGACCGACTTGTCGGGGTACAGTTTCATGATTGTTCGTAAGCGATGTGCGGCGGCTAGATATGAGCCCCGCCGATAATAGAATTCCCCCACGAAGAGATGCGTCTGGGCCAGGAGGTCGTGGCACTCTTGGATCTTCTGCAGC
>JAAURZ010000262.1 GCA_012031955.1 Bacteroidia bacterium | reverse complement strand
GAGACCTGTTCAGTTGCTCTTCGTGATCATGCTTATTACAGGCATCGTGTTGTGGTGGCCGCGCAAAAAGAACGCGGCGAAGCAACGCTTCACCGTGCGGTGGAATGCGCGGTGGCGCCGCAAGAACTATGACTTGCACAACGTGATGGGTTTTTATGCTTCGTGGCTGGCCATCGTGTTGGCGCTCACAGGTCTTGTGTGGGGTTTCCAGTGGTTTGCGCGGGGTGTGTACGGAATTGCCGGCGGAGAAAAATCATTGATCTACACGGATGCCGTGTCCGACACCACAATCACCTCATCGATGGCGACACCGGCCATCGACCGGGTGTGGCACAAAATGCTTGAAGAATATCCGGAGGCACAGGCGCTTGAAGTCCATCTTCCGGAATTTCCAACGTCGTCGATTGCGGCCAATGCCAACCCCGACCGCAGCACATACTGGCAGACTGACTACCGTTACTTTGATCAATACACGCTCGAAGAACTCGGCGTCGACCATATTTACGGCCGGATGCACGAAGCCGGCGCCGCCGACAAACTCATGCGCATGAATTATGACATCCATGTCGGCGCGATCATTGGTCTTCCCGGAAAGGTTCTCGCTTTTTGCATCAGCCTGCTGGTGGCGAGCCTGCCTGTTACCGGCTTCATGATCTGGTGGGGACGTAACAAGAAGGAAAAGAAAGCGCCAACGTTGAAGCATAAGAAGGCGGCAGCCCTTGCGGACGCATAAAGGTGTAACGTTCTCTGTGTTGTTCTTGGTAGTTCGCATCGTTCTTGGGTAATTAGCGCGATGAATGCACGACTGGCTGCCGCCTGTGTGGTCTTCGCATTGAGTTGTCAACCACGCGATGCGCACAATCCGCACATAATGCCAGGAGACGCTCCGGCAACGACCACCCTGTATATTTTAGGAACGTCGCAAGACGGAGGCTATCCGCAGATGGGGTGCGCACGCGACTGCTGCCGCGCGCAATGGACGGCCGCCAGCAGTCAACAGGCACAATACGTGGCCTGCCTCGGACTATTCGACCCAGGCGCGAATGCACGATGGCTGTTCGAGGCTACACCCGACATCAAAGAGCAATGGCATCTTTTCTCTTCCCTCACCGCGGCGGACGGCGATGGAGCACCGGACGGCATCTTTCTGACACATGCGCACATGGGACACTACCTTGGCCTCGCACAATTGGGATTCGAGTCCATGAACGCGCGCAACGTGCCCGTGTACGCAATGCCGCGTATGAAATCTTATCTCGAAAGCAACGGGCCGTGGAGCCAACTCGTGGGCTACCACAATATCGACGTTCAACCCTTGCAAGATCAAACACCGGTTACGCTCGCATCGCACATTAGCGTCACCCCTTTCATGGTACCGCATCGCGATGAATTTTCGGAGACCGTCGGCTACAGCATTCGTGTGGGCGTTTCATCCGTCGCATTCATTCCCGATATTGACAAGTGGTCGAAGTGGAACCATTCCATCGACAGCCTCGTCCGCGCCCACACGTATCTACTTGTTGACGGGACATTTTACGATGGGCATGAACTTCCGAACCGCGATATCGCGCAGGTACCGCACCCGCTGATATCGGAAACAATGGAACAACTAAAGGCGCTTCCCACCGAACTGAAAGACCGGATATACTTTATTCATTTCAACCATACCAATCCCGTGTGGCAACCCGGTAGTGAAGCATCGCGTGCCATCGGAACCAATGGATTTCATGTAGCGCGCCAGGGAATGGCGTTTAATCTTGAGTAGTCACAACACAATGGGCGTCCGGATGTTGCCTGTATTTCCGGAAACCGAGCGGTTCAAGCATGCCAGGCACGATTCTCCATCTCAAATGGAAATTTGTCCATCATGCGGTGAAACTCATTCTGCTAAATTTGATGTTTAGTTCGCAAGCCGAAATCCGTCACTCATGAAACCTCAATCCGCTACGCTTATCAACCCGCAGAGTGGAGAACTCGCGATCAAGATTTGCCTACACACCGACCCGGGTACATTCGACCACATTGCACGCCTCAATTATTTCTCTATTCTCTGGATTAAAAAGGGCAGCGGCACTTACAAGGCAGACTTTTCAGCGTATCCTTTCGGCGAAGCCATATGTTATTTTTTTCACCCTATCAGCCATTCATGCTGATGCCGGACGGTGATGTCGAAATACAGTCTATCTATTTTCATCCCGATTTCTTCTGCATTGAGAAACATAAGAAAGAAGTGGCCTGCAATGGTGTGTTGTTCAACAACATCTACCAACCGCCATTTATCGCGATACCGCCCTACGAGCGCGCCGTGTTCGACGACCTTTGTGCGCGGCTGCTCAATGAAATGCGCAACGAAGCCCTCGCACAGTACGACCTGCTGGTATCGTACCTCAAGATATGGCTCATTCACGCCTCCCGTCTGAAGGTGGAGCAACAGCCAACGCAGACCGACAATGAAAAGGGGCCCGGGATACTTTACAAACTGAAAGCGCTGATCGAGTCCGACTTCAGGGAAGCGCACGCGCCTTCCGCCTACGCCGACAAGTTGAATATGACGTTGAAAGCGCTGGGCAAGCTTTGTAAAACGCATTTTAACAAGACACTCTCCGAACTCATTCACGAACGCATTGTAATCGAAGCCAAGCGGGAATTATATCTTACGGAAAAATCAGTGAAAGAAATCGCATACGACCTCGGTTTCAACGACGAATACTACTTCAGCCGTTTCTTCAAGAAAATGATCGCCATCTCTCCGCAACTCTATCGCGACACCGTTGGCCACAGCAGGCTAGCCACGCTGGAACAAGGATAAGAAATCTGTCCATCTGATAGCGTCAATTGTGCATGTTGTCGCTGCCTCTCACGCAGCAACTTTGTGTCATCAAAAAACAAAGAAACATGTCGAGACTCACAGCGCTCAACCCCGACCAGGCTTCGGGTAAGGCACACGATCTTTTTAACGCTATCAACAAGAAACTGGGCATGGTGCCCAACATGATGCGCACCATGGGCAATTCGCCGGCGGTACTGGAAGCATACCTGAACTTTGGCGACGCACTGGGGCGTGGCACGCTGGGCAACCGCCTTGGCGAACTCATTGCGGTGGCAGTTGCCGAAGCTAACCAATGTCAATATTGCGCCTCTGCCCACACGTTTATAGGCAAGAACCTCGTGAAGGTAAATGAAGAAACGATTCTGGCCGCGAGAACGCAACAACCAATCGACATGCGCACCGACGCGGCGCTGAAGTTTGCACGCGTGCTTGTAGAAAAGCGCGGCCGGGTAAGCGATGCAGACGTAGCGGAAGTGCGTGACGCCGGATTTTCAGAAGGCGAAGTGGGTGAAATTGTGGCTCATGTGGCGTTGAACACTTTCACCAACTATTTCAACAACACCGCCGGGACTATAGTGGATTTCCCCGTGGTCGAACTTTTGAAAGTCAGCCTGGTCTAACGCACAACGGCACGCAGGCGATGATTCATACAATTCAGGACAAACTTGATTAACTTGGATGAACATGATCGCGGTATCAAAATTCTCTCCGCGATCATGCCGTCTGCTCACTGCTGCACTGTGGAAAATTTGTAAATGGTGGTGGTACGATAGGTCTCGCCCGGCGCCAGCACGACTGACGGATATTCCGGTTTGTTGGGTGAATCGGGATAGTGTTGTGTTTCAAGGCAGAGCCCGGACCGATGCTTGTAAGTTACTCCTCCTTTGCGTGTTAAAGATCCGTCGAGAAAATTACCGGAATAGAATTGAATGCCTGGCTCGGTAGTAAGCACATCCACCTGGCGGCCGGAACCCCGGTGTATCACCGTGGCCACGACTCGCGGCGAGCCGGTAAGGCCGCCGTTGAGCGTCCAGCAATGATCGTAGCCGCCACCCATCCTTATTTGCTCGTGGTCGTCGCCAATCCGGGCTCCGACTACTGTCATATTTCTGAAATCGAACGGGGTGCCAGCAACAGGTGCGGGCGCGCCGAGCGGTATCAGGGTCGAATCGACAGGCAGATAATTGTCGGCGTTGATCTGCAACTCATGGTCGAGGATGTCGCTGTTCGGGTTGCCCGACAAGTTGAAGTATGTATGTTGTGTCAGGTTCACGACGGTTTTCTTATCGGTGGTGGCCTCGTAGTCAATCTTCCATTGGTTGTCGTCGGTAAGCGTGTACGACACTTTGCAAGTGAGTGTTCCCGGATAGCCCTCTTCGCCATCGGCGTTTGTGTAGGTAAATACCAGGGCGGTTGAATCCGCCGGTATGGCGACATCCCAAAATACTTTGTCGAATCCTCTTGTGCCTCCATGCAAGGTATTGGGTCCGTTATTTTTCGCAGCATATACTGGACACCATCGAGTGTAAACTCTCCTTGGCAATCCGGTTGCCATAGCGGCCGATGAGTGCACCGAAATAAGGGCTGCCGCTTTCGTAGTGCCCGATCGAGTCGAGACCCAGGGCAATGTTTGCCTGCGTGCCGTTCCTGTCCGGCACGATCAGGCTGGTTACTATGCCTCCATAATTGATCGCGGTAAGTGAAACACCGTATGCATTGGTGATGGTGTACGCGGTAATCGCGCGTCCATCGGCATCCGCGCCAAACGGTTGCGAGGTGATGGTAGTGGATTTTTCGCTGACGGTTGAGTCTTTCCCGGGCCCGCAGGACGTAAACAGAATGGCTAGCAAAATCAGCGACGGCAGCGGTTGGCGATGCAGTTTCATATGCATTAGGGTTTACGAAATTATCTTCAAGTGATTTGATTAGCGCCCATGCCGGTAGCGGCGCAAGGCAAGGTACTGTATGCTTCGTTCAGTATCAAACTCACTTCAGTTCGAGCACAACCAC